>CATOKN010000081.1 GCA_951800425.1 uncultured Lachnospiraceae bacterium | reverse complement strand
GGCATATGAAGATGCTACAATACATATGGAAAAGTTCCATGCTGAAAGTGTGGAATCAGAAAATAGCGACATTTGCAGTGGTGATAGCGGTTTCCTGTTGGAGTCAGGCGCAGCCTCTGAAGCGTTTTGTCTGTGATGTTGATTATCCTGTATCGTGGTGCTTATTTCCATTTGCCATGTGCAATTTTAGCTTTTTACTTCTTTTTTGGTTCGGGATTATCTATATCAATTCGGATGTTCCATTTATGCAGCATATCAATATGTATCATGTACTGCGTACGGGGAGAAAGCGATGGGCTATGGGACAGATCGGAGGCATTTTGAACCGTTCTTTTGCCGCAGTTCTGTTTACGGCTGTTTGTACGGCGCTGCCAGTGGCTTTTCATTTGGAACTGACAAATGAGTGGGGGAAATTACTAAAAACAGCGGCTATGACGAATGTGATGTCAGAATATGAGTGGAATTATATTATCTACTATGAGATTTTTGGCGAGTTTACTCCGCTTCAGCTTATGGCAATCACGGTAGCTTTATGTACGCTTATTTCTACGTTTGTTGGAATGCTTATGTTTTTGATTTGCCTGTATGCCAATCGGATTTGTTCCGTAGCAGGAGCGGCAGCTTTTGCTTTGCTGCTGTTTTTTGTACTTAATATGCACCCGAAAATCAGACAGAAACTTGCTTTTTTTGTTCCTGCCGTGTGGCCGAATGTGGCAAGAATTGCAACGCCGGATTACGGATATTATTGGCTTCCGCCAATTTACTATATGTTTTTGTTTCTGCTGTCAGGAATTGCAGTCATGTCGGCAATTATCATATTGCGGGTAAAAAAAATAGAATTTCATTGGGAAAACAGTGATTTGTAGGAGGACTTTCGGAAAGATGAACAATACGAGGATAGAGGTGGATCAGATTTCAAAAAGCTTTCAGGGTACGCCTGTGCTAAAAAAGGTATCTCTAAGATGTGAAAGTGGAAAAATATATGGGATTATAGGGCATAATGGTTCTGGAAAAACGGTTTTATTTAAATGTATTTGCGGTTTTCTTTCCTGTGAGGAGGGAATCATACGAGTGAATGGTAAAGTCATGGGAAAAGATATGGATATGCTGACGAATGCAGGGGTGATTATAGAAGAGCCGGCGTTTTTAAGAGGCTGGAATGCTTATTATAATTTATCTTTTTTATATACCATAAGGAATAAGAGAAATAAAAATTATTTATATTCTGTTCTGCGAAAGGTAGGGCTTGATCCGCAGTTAAGAAAACCGGTAGGCAAGTATTCTCTGGGAATGCGTCAAAGGCTGGCGCTTGCACAGGCGATTATGGAAGACCCGGATATTTTGATTTTAGATGAGCCAATGAACGGATTGGATAAAAAGGGCGTACATGAAATGAGGAATCTTTTTTTGCAGATGAAAACGGATCATAAGTTAATTGTTTTAGCCAGTCATAACAAAGAAGACATAGATTTTTTGTGTGATGAAGTATATGAGATGGAGAATGGCTTATTAACAAGGGTATCAGGAGCAAATTATGGGTAAAGGATGGGAGGAAAAGTTAGCGGGATTTATAAGTACTGATTGTGAAGAGCAGGAGATCATTCAGTATGGACTGCATCAAGGGGGTTGGACATTGCTTTACTTGACGTTCATTTTAGCATGTGCCTGGCTTTGGGAAGAATGGCTCTTTAGTATTCTGGTATTTGCAGGAGTATTTGTACTTCGGCCTTATGCGGGAGGATACCATGCGGATACAGAAATCAGATGCTTCCTGTTATCTACAGGGATTATGAATGCCGCTATGGCGACCAGAAAATTCTTGGATGTGTTTTCTCTGCCAGGGATGTGCGCGTACGTTTATTTTGTTTTTTTAATTTTGCTTTTTTCTCCATTGCAGAATCCGATTCATCCATTAACCGAGCCGGAACAATTTCAATATGCAAAAAGGGCAAAAGGAATCGTCATAATTTATAATTTACTGCTTGGGATTGGATTGCTGATGAAAGCGAATATCTTTTGTGATTCAATTATTTATACGGTTTTCATAGTTGGCATATCTGTTTTAGCAGGGAAATGGAAATATCGGGTTTCGTACATTGCACGTTTGAGAAGAAAATTATAAAATTCAGCGTTTGAAAACCTTTAGCATTCCCGCCGCATACGCGTTCAAAGCAGCCGGGTCAGACAAAAATTCCTCCGTCATCTCAAAATAAGAAATGCCTGATTTCTTTCCCGGATAAAAACAGGGCGTAATGTCGGACGTATGCTGAGGCAGAAAGCGGCCGGATTTCCTGGAATAGCACGTGGCTGCCGTAGCTTTTTTTCGGTGCGAGGCATCGACAAAAGCAGCCACGCTCTTGTGGATTGCCATATCTTCTTTCGGAAGATAATAGTAGTCTTTGTAATTTTCATAATAAAAGCGAAGCTCGCCGCAAAATATTTTTACAAGCAGACGGGCAAGCGAGCCGTCGCAGAGCAGACTGCATAAGTCATTCTGGCAGAAAATCCGCTTTGGGAAAGGCGCCGGGACGCGGAGCGTAAGAAGCAATTCATACGCTTCGTTTTTTTGTTCGTAAGAGCGGCGGCGTTCTTTGACAGCGGACAGCACGCTGGGAGGCCCGTCAAAAAAATCTGCGTAGGACAACAGCGCAAGCAGCTTTGTCATACCCAGTACGTCTTCATAATTATGCAATAGAAGCAGTTGCTCCGATTGTAAATCCTTTTGCTTTTCATAAGCGTAATAAACGGAGATTAATTCGCCTCCTCCAAAGCAATCTTCTCTTTCAATGCCAAGAAATTTCTCGACGGATTTTTGTTTTTTGTCCGGCAAATGGAATAGATGGGCAAATTTTCCCGTAAGTTTATATAAGTCCAGCGATGAAACATCCTCCCATGGATTGGATAAGCCATGCAGCGCTTCCCTGGCTTTTAAAAACGGAAAGTCGAATCTGTCTCCGTTAAATGTAATCAATGTATGAACTGACGTCAGGCTTTGAAAAAACGCAGAAAGAATTTCCGCTTCCTGCGTGCGGTTTTCCGCAAAAAACTGGATAATTTCAATAAAATCTTCGCGCCGCACAGCCATACCGATTAAATAGACAAAGGAATTTTTGGGAGAAAATCCTGTTGTCTCAATATCAAAAAATGCGTGAGCATGTGAAAAATAACGATGTAAAATAGGATCGTCTGAAAGGGGAATTTTTTTTCGTATTTCTTTCATCTGAAAGGTCCTTTCTTTGATAGCGCCGAATGGCGTTAAGGTGTCTACGGAGGGGCTTTTAAAGTAAGTGCGGGAAATTCTTTTTCTGAAATTATAGCACCGAAAAAAATACAAAAACAGTCTGTAAAAATCGACAGATTGTGCTATAATTTAAAATAGATTTTTTTTATTTTAATAAAATTTAAAAGAATATTTAAGAAAGTGAGGCACGAAAAATGGGTTTGATGACTTTTAAAGGCGGCGTCCATCCTTACGATGGCAAGGACTTGTCCAAAGATAAGCCGGTCCGCGAATTATTGCCCAAGGGCGAGCTGGTCTATCCGTTGTCGCAGCACATTGGGGCCCCGGCAAGTCCTGTCGTTGCGGTTGGCGATACCGTTTTAAGAGGCCAGAAGATTGCGGAAGCGGGAGGTTTTGTATCTGCGCCGATTTATGCGTCCGTATCGGGAACGGTAAAGGCAATCGAGCCGCGCCGCGTAACCGTCGGAGATATGGTAAAATCCATTGTCATTGAAAATGATGGAGAGATGAAAGAGACAGAATATCAGAAAACAGAGGACGTATCGTCTCTTTCTAAAGAAGAAATCATCGGAAAGATTAAGGAAGCCGGCATTGTCGGCATGGGCGGGGCGGGATTTCCCACTCACGTCAAACTTTCTCCAAAAGAGCCGGATAAAATCGAATATATTATCGCGAACTGCGCGGAATGCGAACCGTATTTAACGTCGGATTACCGCAGAATGATTGAACAGCCGGAAAAGCTTGTCGCGGGAATGAAAATTGTCCTGCAGATGTTTCCAAACGCAAAGGGCGTATTTGGCGTGGAAGACAACAAGCCGGACTGTATTGCGAAGCTGAAAGAATTAACAGGCGGCGAGTCCCGTATGGAAGTGGCCGAGCTGAAAACGAAATATCCGCAGGGCGGCGAGCGTCAGTTGATTTATGCGGTGACAAAACGCTCGATCAATTCCAAAATGCTTCCTGCGGACGCGGGATGCATCGTGGACAACGTAGAGACGCTTGTGGCTATTTACAATGCCGTTGCGCTTGGACAGCCGCTGATGAACCGGATTTTTACCGTAACGGGCAACGCCATTGCGGAACCGCAGAATTTTTATATCTGCATTGGAACAAATTACCAGGAGCTTCTGGAAGCGGCGGGCGGATTTAAGACAGAATGCAAAAAGATGATTGCAGGGGGTCCTATGATGGGATTTGCCATGTTTGACATCAATGTACCGACGACAAAGACGACGTCTTCGCTTTTGTGCTTTACAAAAGACGAAGTGGCGGAATATGAGAGTACCGCCTGTATCAATTGCGGACGCTGCGTGGAAGCCTGTCCGGAGCTTTTGATTCCGTCAAGGCTCGCCGATTATTCCGAGCGGGGACAAAACGACGTATTTGAAAAGTGGCATGGCTTAGAGTGCGTGGAGTGCGGAAGCTGCAGCTACGTCTGCCCGGCGAAACGGCCTTTGGCGCAGTCGGTTAAGACCATGAAAAAGCAGGTTTTAGCGGCAAAGAGAAAGAAGTAGTACATATCTAGTACAATAGAAAGAGGTGGATTTTTGTGAGTGATTTATTTCATGTGTCATCATCGCCCCACGTGCGTTCCAAAGATACCAGCAGCCGGATTATGCAGTATGTGGTTCTTGCATTGCTGCCAACGACATTTTTCGGAATTTATAATTTTGGATACCGGGCGCTTATTTTAATTCTTGTTACCATTGCAAGCTGTGTGGCTTCGGAATGGGTATTTGAAAAGATAGTACATAAAAAAAGCACGATCAATGACTTTAGCGCAGTTGTGACGGGGCTTCTTCTGGCTTTAAATCTTCCGGCGACTCTGCCGTGGTGGGAAGCTGCGCTTGGCGGCGTATTTGCAATTGTTATTGTAAAAATGATGTTTGGAGGACTGGGACAGAACTTTATGAACCCGGCGCTTGGCGCAAGGTGCTTCCTTTTGATTGCGTTTGCGGCGGATATGACGAAGTTTGCCATTGACGATTATACGGGAGCGACGCCGCTTGCCGCGATGCGAAACGGAGAAGCTGTAAATGCAATGGATATGCTGATCGGACGGACGGCCGGAACAATTGGCGAGACTTCCGCCATTGCGATTTTAATCGGAGCGATTCTTCTGATTTTATTGGGCGTTATTGATCTTCGCATTCCGGGAACTTATATTGTGACGTTTGTCGTATTCCTTTTGATTTTTGGCGGTCATGGATTTGACGCAAATTATATTACGGCTCAGCTTTGCGGCGGCGGTCTGATGCTTGGCGCGTTCTTTATGGCGACGGATTACGTTACGTCTCCGATTACGCCGAACGGCAAAATTTTATTCGGCGTCTGCCTTGGCGTTCTGACGGGGCTGTTCCGTATGTACGGGGCAAACGCCGAGGGCGTTTCCTTTGCAATTATCTTAAGTAACCTTTTTGTTCCGATGATTGAGAAAATCACGGTTCCAAGGGCTTTTGGACTGGTAAAGGAGGGAAAGAAGCATGAATAAGAAGATTGTGCAGGACGCGTTGATTTTAACCGCGTTTACTCTGGTTCTTGGCTTTGTGCTTGGACTTGTTTACGGGATTACAAAAGAGCCGATTGCGGCTGCGGATATGGCGAAAGCCCAGGCGGCATATAAAGAAGTATTTGAAACGGCGGAAAGCTTTGAGGAATATGCGGCGTTTGATAAAGAGGCGGCGGCTTCTCTGATGGAAGAAAACGGGTTTTCGGATGAGATTACAGCCGTTCAGGTGGCAAAAGACGGCAGCGGAAGCGATCTTGGATATGTGATTACCGTTATGGCGAAAGACGGCAGCCAGGCCAATATTACGTTTTCTGTGGGCATTGCAAACGACGGTACGGTAAACGGTTATTCCATTACAAGCATCGCTGAAACGCCCGGGCTTGGAGATAAGGCGAAGAATCCGGAATTTTCCGGACAGTTTGCGGGCAAACAGGCGGAAAAGTTTGAAATAGTCAAACAGGCTCCCGCTTCTGACAGCGAGATTGAATCGATTTCCGGCGCAACGATTACTTCAAAGGCTATGGCAAACGGAGTAAACGCCTGTATGGCATACTTTCGAAACGTATTGGAAGGAGGCGCGCAGTAATGAATAAATATACAGAACGCTTGACAAACGGTCTGATCAAAGAGAATCCGACGTTTGTACTGATGCTTGGCATGTGTCCGACGCTTGCGGTAACGACTTCGGCAATGAACGGACTTGGAATGGGACTTTCCACAACGCTTGTGCTTGTATTTTCCAATCTTTTGATTTCCGCATTCCGTAAGGTGATTCCGGACGGCGTGCGTATGCCGGCGTTTATCGTAATCGTAGCTTCTCTTGTAACGGTGGTGGAGTTTTTGATGAAAGCGTATACGCCGGATCTTGCGACGCAGCTTGGCGTATACATTCCTCTGATTGTTGTAAACTGTATTATTCTTGGACGTGCGGAAAGCTACGCTTCCAAAAACCCAATCGGCCCGTCTATTTTTGACGGCGTCGGCATGGGGCTTGGATTTACGTTCGGACTGACCTGTATCGGGATTATCCGTGAGATTTTAGGCGCGGGACAGATTTTTGGAGCGCAGGTGCTTTCTCTGGACTGGTTTACGCCGATTACGATTTTCGTTATGGCGCCGGGAGCATTCCTTGTGCTTGCGTTTCTTGTGGCGATTATGAATATTGTCCGGGAGAAGATGGAGGCGAAAGGCAAGCCGCTTGCAGCGCCCTCCGGATGCCTGTCGGGAGATTGCGCATCCTGCAGCCAGTCGGCTATGTGTACCGGAAAAAAATCAGAATAGGAGGATAGGCGCGGATGAAAACTTTAATTTTAATTGCAATTGCTTCTGCAGTGGTCAATAACGTCGTATTAAGCCAGTTCCTTGGCATTTGCCCGTTTTTGGGCGTATCCAAGAAAACGGAAACGGCGGCGGGCATGGGCGGAGCCGTTATTTTCGTCATTGGCATTGCTTCTCTTGTGACGTCATTGATTTATAAATTCATTTTAACGCCGACAGATACGCAGTATCTGCAGACAATTGTCTTTATTCTTGTCATTGCGGCGCTGGTTCAGTTTGTGGAGATGTTTTTGAAAAAATCCATCCCGTCTTTGTATCAGAGCCTTGGCGTATATCTTCCGCTCATTACGACGAACTGTGCCGTTCTTGGCGTTGCTTTGACGAATGTGACGAAAGAATACGATGTTTTAACAAGCGTTGTAAACGGACTGGCGACGGCAGTGGGCTTTTTCATCGCCATTTGCATTATGGCCGGGATTCGTGAAAAAATTGAATACAATGACATCCCAAAACCTTTCCAGGGTACGGCGATTGTGCTGATTACCGCCTGTCTGATGTCGATTGCGTTTATGGGATTCTCAGGAATGATTTAGGAGGAAAGAGAAGATGAGTATACAGGCAGTAATCATT
>CATOKN010000080.1 GCA_951800425.1 uncultured Lachnospiraceae bacterium | reverse complement strand
AAACAATCGCAGCCGCTTTCTTTTCTTTTGGGAAACCCGCTCATTCCTCCAAATTTCCGAAGTTCGTCGAAGCCCTCTTTTCGTCCCGTTAATATTTTATGCGTATAGGACTGATGGCCCACGTCCCATACGATTTTATCTTTTGGCAGGTCAAAGGCAATATGCAGCGCCATCGTAAGCTCCACCACTCCCAGATTAGAAGCGAGATGTCCGCCGGTAACAGATATTTTCCGAATCAGAAATTCCCGGATTTCATCTGCGAGAATCGGAAGCTCGTCCGGTTTTATCTGCTGAATGTCTTTTTCCTGCTTTATCTTTTCTAATACCATACTGGCACCTCTATTTTTCCCGGTGAATTAAATAACGCAGCAATTCGGGCAGAAACGGATTTTTACCCGGCAAAGCTTCGATTTTTTCCACTGCGTTCTGAAACAGACGACGGACGTCTTCTCTGGCCCGTTCCATTCCCTCCAATGTAAGATAGGTTGTTTTCTGATTTTTCGAATCGCTTCCAATTGGCTTTCCAAGCACTTCGAGAGAACTTGTCACGTCTAAAATGTCATCCTGAATCTGAAACGCAAGACCTGCTTCCAACGCCGCCTGCTCCACAATTTCCCTCTCCCTGTCAGGAGCGTCCGCAAGAATTGCTCCGATTGCCATAGACGCCTCCAAAAGCGCGCCCGTTTTTAACCGATAAATAAAATTTAATTTATCTTTTGAAATCTCGCGTTCTCCCTCTGACTCCACGTCCGCCGTCTGCCCGCCAACCATTCCATAGACGCCGGCCTTTTTCGCCAACACCTGAAACGCCTTTCCAATGCGCGCATGTTCCGGTTCCATATCAAACGCCAGAGCGGCTGTTTCATAGGCATAATTTAACAGCGCGTCTCCCGCCAGTATGCCCATTGCCTCTCCATACACGGCGTGCGTCGTCTTTTTCCCTCTTCGGTATTCGTCGTTGTCCATGGCCGGAAGATCGTCGTGTACCAGGGAATACGTATGAATCATTTCAATCGCGGCGGCAAACGGTTCAATCACCCTGGATTTTCCGCCAAACAGACGATAGGTTTCTATCATAAGCATTGGACGCAGACGCTTTCCGCCTGCCAGTATGCTGTAATTCATTGCCTGAAGCACTGTTTTTTGATAACCCTCTTCTTTGGGAAGGTATGCTTTGATGATCGTTTCAATTTCTCTGGTTCTGACTTCCAGTTCCTGTTTCATATCCATATATTTCTACCTCTTTGGGGCATCCTCTAAAATTCTTCCAGAGAACCCTGTTCACTGATGATCAGCATTTTCTTTTCCACCTGATCAATTTTCTCGTTGCACAATTTCAGCTTTTTCATTCCCTCTTCATAAAGAAAAAAAGAATCCTCCAGAGAAACTTCTTTATCTTCCATTTTCTTCAGAATTTCCTCGATTTCCGCAAACAGCTCTTCCAAACCGGCTGCTTTCTGATCTGCCATACCCTCACCTTTCATTCTGTATGATTTTCGTTACGTCTGCCTGAAGCGTTCCATCCTGCAGACGAATTTTCACCTCATCTCCACAGGAAATTTTAGAAACGGAGCTAATGCGCCGTCCGGCGAAGTCCGTGACAAACGCAAGTCCCTGGCTCAATTTTTTTACAGGGGAAGCGCCGTCTAATCGTCCCGCAAGAATTCCCATACGATATTTTGCTTCCGTCGTCTTTCGGCGAATCTCGCGTTCGAGCTTTTCTTCTAACTGAATTGCAAACTGCCTTTTTTCATTTAACCCGTACTGCGGACTTTTCATCTGAAAAAATGCGGCAAATCTGCGGCAGCGTTCAACGGCCAAATCCCTTTTCCATGTCATAAAATGCCAGAGCTGCCGATGCATTTGTTCCATTTCATCAAACAATTCAAATATATCGTAAACGGCAAGTTCCGCTCCGGCAGAAGGCGTAGGCGCGCGCAAATCCGCCACAAAATCAGCGATTGTGGTATCCGTCTCATGACCTACTGCCGAAATCACCGGCGTTTCACAGTCAAAAATGGCCCTCGCCACGATTTCCTCGTTAAATGCCCATAAATCTTCAATGGAGCCTCCGCCTCTTCCCACAATCATCGCGTCGACTCCAAGCGCGTCCAGCGTCCGAATCCCTGTTACAATACTCTCCGCGGCGCCCTCGCCCTGTACCTGCGCCGGGTACAAAATCACCTGTACATAAGGATTTCTTCTGCCCGCAATATTGCGAATGTCCTGTATGGCCGCGCCGGTAGGAGCCGTAACGACGCCAAGCGTCCGAATATATTTTGGAATCGGCTTTTTATATTCCGGCGCAAACATTCCCATATCCGAAAGCTCACGCTTTAACGCTTCAAATTTTAAAAAAAGACCGCCTTCCCCGTCTTTTTGAATTTCTTTTGCATAGAGCTGGTAACGTCCGTCCCGTTCGTATACGTCAACCGAACCCGTCACAAGAACCTTGTCCCCTTCCTGCATGCGAAATGCAAGTTTACTCCGGAATCCGGCAAACAATACGGCGGACATAGCCGCTTTTTCATCTTTGATGGTAAAATAAACATGTCCCGATGAATGGTATTTGCAGTTGGACACTTCCCCTTTCACACATATGTCGCGCAGCATAAAATCCTGCTGAAACATATTTTTGACATATGCGTTCACCTGGCAAACAGTATACGCGTTTTTTCTCATGCGATTTTCGCCAGAATGCCGTTTACAAAGGAAGGGGAATCCTTTGTCCCGTATTTTTTCGCCAGCTCCACCGCTTCGTTAATGGCGACGCCGGTCGGAATGTCCTCATCAAATTTAATTTCGTATACTGCAAGACGAATCAGGGTCAAATCTACCTTTCCCATTCTCGTCGTCTTCCATCCCTTTGCAACTTTGTTGATCATTTCATCAATTTCCGGCACTTTCTCCGCCGCCGATTGAACTTTATTCTGAATATAGACTGCGTCCTCTCCCTCATCTTCCTCGGGCTGATACAAAAGCTGTTCGTCCAGTTCTTCTTTCTGATGAAATTCAATACAAAACAAAGTCTGGAAAATGCGTTCCCTGATTTCTCTTCTTGACATCTGAATGTTCCTTTCTCTTATAGAAAAAAGGATGCCCAAAGACACCCCTTATTTACTCTTACCCATGTCAACACTTGCAATTCTGACATTTACCCCGGATACCTCTAACCCTGTCATATTTTCAATCGCCGTCTTTACTTTTTCCTGAACTTTAGTTGATACGTCTAAAACAGCAAACCCATATGCAATATTTAACGCGACGTCTACCCGGACGACGCCGTCTTTTACATCGACGCGGATTCCCTTGGAAAGATTTTTCATACCCAGTTTGCTGACGAGTTCGTTCGTAATATTTCCCGCCATAGAACTTACGCCTTCCACTTCAGTCGAGGCCAGCCCCGCGATAATTGCAACTACCTCGTCCGCAATCTTTACTTCTCCCAATTTATCCTCTTTGATTTTGAATCCTTTTCTATCCTCAGCCATACAAATGCCTCCTAAGTGATATTTAACAGTATTATATCAGACAATGTTCATTTTGGAAACTAAAAAATGCAGTATCTTTTATTAGTATAACCGCTTCTTCCCGTATCATCAATACTTTTTTCAACGATTCCACGCAATCCTTTTTAACAAACGGCTTTCTGATGAAAAGAATCCCGCGGAAATCTGATAAAAACTTTGATTTCCGCGGGATTCTCTTTTTTCTATTGGTATGCTTAAGCTTCCGTCCGTTTTTAGTACAGATGCCTCTTATCCACAACGCGAACGGCTTTGCCCTCGCTTCTTGCAATGGCTTTCGGCTCCACAACTTTAACGTCTACCTTGATGCCCAGCATGGATTTTAAGCCGGAAACAATTTTCTTTTCCCGCTCTGCAACCGTCTTGGTCGGATTTTGTACCATCTCCGGCGTCAGCTCCACCTGAACTTCAATCGTATCGTTATTTCCCACGCGGTCAACGACAATCTGGTAATTGGCCTGATAACCCTGGTTCAACAGAACGGTTTCTATCTGAGACGGCCATACGTTGACGCCTTTGACAATCATCATATCGTCGCTTCTTCCCTTTGGCTTCATCATCCGCACATGGGTGCGTCCGCAGGAGCATTTCTTTCTTGACAGACGGCAGAGATCGCGGGTACGGTAACGCATCAGAGGAAACGCCTTTTTCGTGATGCAGGTAAATACCAGCTCTCCAAGCTCGCCCTCCGGAAGAACTTCTCCCGTATCCGGATTGATGATTTCCGCAATGAAATGATCCTCCTGGATATGCATGCCGGCCTGCTCCTCACACTCAAAGGAAACTCCAGGACCTGAAATCTCGGTCAGGCCATAAATGTCATACGCTTTGATGCCAAGCGATTGTTCGATATTACGGCGCATTTCTTCCGTCCACGGCTCCGCGCCAAAAATTCCGGCCTTTAAATGAAGCTGGTCTTTTAAGCCTCTTTCATTGACCGCTTCGCCCAAATTTGCGGCATAGGAAGGCGTACAGCAGAGAATCGTAGAACCAAGATCCGTCATAAACTGCAGCTGCCGCTCCGTATTTCCGGAAGACATCGGAAGCGTCAGACAGCCGACTTTATGGGAACCGCCATTTAATCCGGGGCCTCCGGTGAAAAGTCCGTATCCATAGCAGACATGGCAAACGTCTTCTTTTGTCCCGCCCGCGGCAACGATTGCCCTGGCGCAGCATTCTTCCCACACGTCAATATCTTCCTGCGTGTAAAACGCCACAACGCGGCGGCCCGTCGTCCCGCTTGTAGACTGGATGCGCACGCAGTCTGAGAGCGGCGTCGCCAAAAGCCCGTAAGGATACTGGTCGCGCAGATCGTCTTTGCTGATAAACGGAAGCTTGTGCAAATCTTCGATTCCCTTTACATCTTCCGGCTTTACACCCGCCGCATCCATCTTATCCCGGTAAAACTTTACATTGTCATAAACATACTGCGTCTGTTTTACCAGTCTTTCGCTCTGGAGTTTTTGAAGCTCTTCTACCGGCATGGTTTCAATCTCTGGCTGATAATAATTTTTCATTTTTCTTCATCCTTCCTCTGCTCTTTTTTATGCTTCTTCCCGTCCCAGCAAAAATGCTTTCTGATTCATCTCGACAAATTTTGCCGGCACGCACTCTTCAATGGCTTTCTGCCATTTTTCCAGCGGAATGTCAAAATATTTTGACAGGCGTCCCATCAGTACGAGATTGACCGCTTTGGAAGAACCTGCTTTTTTTGCAAGCGACAAACAGTCCGTAGCGTCCGCCTGAATGGAAAGAGACTGCATTTTTTCGATGAGATTTTCAGGATATGCGGCTGCTCCGGTAATGACCGGCATCGGATCAATCTCCTGCGTATTGACCACAATTCTTCCGTCTTCTTTTAAATATTCCACATAACGGGCAGCTTCTAATTTTTCAAAGGAAACGATAAAATCCGCCTCCCCTTTATCAATAATCGGAGAATATACTTTTTCTCCAAATCTTACATACGTAACGACGCTTCCGCCGCGCTGGCTCATGCCATGCACTTCGGAAACTTTTACGTCATAGCCTTCTGCCAAAAGCAAATGTCCTAACAGTTTGCTGGCAAGCAGGGAACCTTGTCCTCCTACGCCGACAATCATAATATTCTTCGTCATTCCTGCACCTCCTCTGACTGCAGAGCGTCGAATTTACACAACTGCTCGCAGACCTTACAGCCAACGCACTGCGTACCGTCAACGACTGCTTTTCCATCTTTCATGCTGATGGCCGGACAGCCAAGGCGCATACAGGATTTGCAGCCGACGCATTTTTCCTCTTTTACAAACAGAGGCGCATTGTGCTTTACGTATTTCAGCAGGGCGCAGGGTCGTCTGCTGATAATCACAGACGGCGCTTGCGCCGCAAGCTCTTCTTTTATTACTCTGTCGCACTCCACCAGATCATAGGGATCTACGACCGTCACGCGCTCAAATCCCATGGAACGGCAAAGGCTTTCCAGATCAATTTTTCCGGCTGGATCGCCTTTGATATTAAGCCCTGTCGTCGGGTTTTGCTGATGCCCCGTCATGCCGGTAATGGAATTGTCCAGAATAATCACGGTGGAATTGCTCTGGTTATACGCAATGTTTGCAAGCCCCGTCATACCGGAATGCATAAATGTCGAATCTCCGATGACCGCCACCGTTTTTTTCTCGCTCTCTTCACCCAGAGCTTTGTTAAATCCATGGATAGAGCTGATGGAAGCGCCCATGCAAAGCGTCATTTCCATCGCGTTTAACGGAGCCACCGCGCCTAACGTATAGCATCCGATGTCTCCAAGAACGGTGCATTTATTTTTCGATAATATGTAAAACAGTCCTCTGTGCGGGCATCCGGCGCACATCACCGGAGGCCGGTTTGGAAGCGTCTCGTCCAGGCTCTTGTATTTTGGAACGAATACGCCAAGCTTTTCGGCAATCAAATTCTGCGAATATTCTCCCTCCAGCGGAAGCGCGTCTTTTCCCGTAACCGTAAGTCCCAGGGCTTTGCAGTGCGTCTCAATCACCGGATCCAGTTCTTCGACAATGACAAGCTTTTCCACTTTGGACGCAAAATCTAAAATCAGCTTTTCCGGAAGCGGATGAATCAGGCCAAGCTTTAAAATACAGGCGTTCTCACCAAATACTTCCTTTACATACTGGTAGCTTGTGGAAGAAGTGATAATGCCAAGTTTGGTATCTCCCATTTCCACACGGTTGAATTCGCAGTTTTCCGCATATTCTGTCAGTTTCCGCATACGCTCTTCCACGACCGGATGACGACGGATGGCATTGCCGGGCATCATAACGTATTTTGCAATATTTTTTTCATAGTGAGGAGCGTCCGGCACGTTTCGTTCCGCCGTCTCTACAATGCTCTGAGAATGCGCCACCCTTGTACACATTTTAATGATGACCGGAGTGTCAAATTCTTCGGAAAGCTCGAACGCTTTTTTTGCGAACTCACAGGCTTCTCTGGAATCGGACGGCTCTAACATGGGTATTTTCGATGCAATCGCATGATGTCTGGAATCCTGTTCGTTCTGAGAGGAATGCATCCCCGCGTCGTCCGCCACGCAAATGACCATGCCCGCGTTTACGCCCGTATAAGAACAGGTAAACAACGGATCCGCGGCTACGTTGAGTCCGACGTGCTTCATACCGCAAAAGCTTCTCTTTCCCGCCAGGGAAGCGCCAAAGGCTACTTCCATGGCAACTTTTTCATTCGGAGCCCATTCGCAGTAAATTTCATCATACTTCGCGGCCTCCTCCGTAACTTCTGTACTCGGCGTTCCCGGATAGCTGGATACTACGCTGCACCCCGCCTCATACAATCCTCTTGCCAAGGCTTTATTGCCCAACATCAGCTGTTTCATAATGGTTATCCTTTCTGTAATGCATATTTATAAAAAAAAGATCAATATTTCCTATATTTATACGCAACGCATTTATCATACCATTTATTTTTGATTAAGTAAATAATTTATTTTTTCCTTTTTCTAAATGCATTCCGCAAAAAGAGCCGCGCATTTTTTGCCGGAAGAAGCATACAACCTGGGATAATAAGTAAAAACAGCCGCTACGAACTCTGCATAAGTCCGTACACGACTGTTTTTGCTTCCTTTATACCCGTACGCTTTAGAAATCTACATC
>CATOKN010000079.1 GCA_951800425.1 uncultured Lachnospiraceae bacterium | reverse complement strand
GACTTATGGTAGATGAGAAGAGATAGGAGGAGAATCATATGCCCATTAGAATTACAGGAATGAATTCGGGACTGGATACGGAAGCGTTAATTTCAGAGCTTGTATCTGCATATCGCATGAAGACGCAGAAATATACAAAAGCGCAGACAAAGCTGTCCTGGAAACAGGAAGCCTGGAAAAATTTAAACAGCAAGATTTCAAGCTTTTACAGCAAACTGACGAATTTAAAGTATTCTTCAGCATATAATATCAGAAGCGCGACCATATCAGACGCGACAAAGGCAACTGTAAAAGCGTCGTCGTCCGCAATCAACGGAAGCTATTCCATAAAGATAAAGCAACAGGCGAAGAGCGGCTATTTGACGGGAGCAAACCTGGGCGATAAAATTACGGCTAACAGCAAGCTTTCCGAGTTGGGTTATACAACCGGAAACGGTACGATTACCGTAAATGCGAACGGCAAGACGACGGATATTGCGGTAGATGAAAATACGACGGTTTCTGATTTTGTAAAATCCTTAAACAGCGCGGGACTGAAAGCCAATTTTGACGCGTCGCATCATCGTATTTACGTGGCGTCTTCTACGACCGGAAAAAACAGCGATTTTTCGCTGACCGGAAGCGATGCGAACGGTGCGGACGCATTAAGCAAGCTTGGCCTCAGCGTAGCGTCAAGCGCGGATACGGCCCTTTATAAAGGATGGGCGGCTTATGCGCTGAATACAAACGGAGATCCTTATATTACCTACGATCAGAATGGCAACGCTCAGACGAATGGAACGTATGACGCCGCCAGAACAGAGACGAACATTGCGGCGATTCTGGAAGAAGTAAGGAAAGCGCCGGCTACGATTACCAACAATACGGCGGAGATAAAGTATGCCGACGCATATAAGGCGCTGCAGGAAATGAGAGCAAACAATCTTTCCAATCTGGATGCGCAGGAAAATGCGGATTTCCATACGCTGTTGAAAGAAAGCACGCTTAAAAACGTATATATTGACGCGAACGGCGAGCTTTATGATAAGCTTGCGGACGGAACCTATAACTCCAGAGGCGAGAATAAGGTTAATTATACACAGGCTGAAATGGATGCCAAGGGCGCGGAGGAAGCTTCGAAAAAGCTGGAAGCCCTTGAAAAGAAAGCCGGCTTTACCAAAGAAGTGGAGACGAAAAATCCGGACGGCACTGTAGTAAAAGAAACGGTTGTAGATTCGGCACAGGTGAACGCGTATAAAAGCAGTCTGACTACAGTGGAGGCTTATGAAGCGGCAGACGCAAGCGGCGTACAGCCAAATGCAGATCAGATCAAAGCCGTGCAGGATGCATATGCAGACGGAACATTAGATACTCTGAAAGGCGATTTGCAAAGTGAAATTGACGCCGCCAGAAATACGCTGTCAGATCATGCCTTGCTCGACAACGCGGCTTTTACGCCGGAAAGCATTACGCAAAAGATTACCAATGCGGCGGGCGTTTTGGACGGCAGTATTTCTGTGCAGTACAGCGCGGGCGCGACGCGCGTAGACGGACAGGATCTTGTCATTGAAGTCAACGGCGCGGAATATACGTCAACCACAAATGAAATTACAGTCAATGGACTGACGATCAACGCGCTTGCGGAAACTGGCGAGGATGAAATCACAGTAAACATTTCGAATAATACGCAGGGGCTTTACGATAAAATCAAAGGTATTATCAAGGATTACAACGAGCTGATCAATGAAATGACAAAGCTCTATAATGCGGGTTCTTCCAGAGGCTATGAGCCTTTGACCAGCGATGAAAAAGACGCGATGACCGATACGGAAATTGCAGAGTGGGAAAAGAAAATCAAAGACTCTATTCTCCGCCGCGACGATACGCTGGGCAGCTTATTGAACGGCATGTCTACGGCAATGTTTAAGTCTTACAGCGTAAACGGAAAAAATTACAGCCTTTCGAGCTTTGGCATACATACGCTTGGAATTTTGAATGCTGCGGATAATGAGCAGAATGCGTTCCATATTGATGGAGATGAAAGCGATTCTCTGACGGCAGGCAATGCAGATAAGCTGATGAAAGCATTGACAGAGGATCCGGACAGCGTTATCGAGTTTGTGAAGCAGCTTACCAGCGGCGTATATGACGTTATCAATAAAAAGATGAGTTCTACAAAGCTCAGCAGCTTTAACGTAGTATATAATGATAAAGAAATGGCAAGGGAATACAGCGATTATACGAAGACCATCAGCAAATGGGAAGAGAAGCTTACGAAGATGGAAGACTCTTATTATAAGAAATTTGCCGCGATGGAATCGGCGCTTGCTACCTTGCAGAGTCAGCAGTCCTATCTCGCAAGTCTGTTTGGATAGGATATGCAGAAGATATGTTGTCATTAACAGGGAGGTTATTCGATGACAAACAAACAGGGATACGCAGCATATGCAAACAACAGAATTATGACGGCTTCACCGGCGGAGCTGACGCTGATGCTTTATGAAGGCGCCATTAAGTTTTGCAACATTGCAGCAGACGCTATTGAAAAAAAAGACATTGCAAAGGCGCATGAGAATATTGTCAAAGTAGAAAATATTATAGAAGAGTTTCGGGCGACTCTGAACCATAAGTATCCGGTCGCGGAGGATTTTGAGAATGTCTACTCTTATTTAAATCAGAGACTGGTGGAAGCCAATGTGAAAAAAGACAGGGAAATTCTTGAAGAAGTGTTGGAACATTTGCGCACCATGCGGGATACGTGGAAAGAGGTCATGAAACAGGTCGGCAGCGGCAGATAGACGGGAAAGATCAGGTGATGGATATGGAAGCAGATTATATGAATATTATGATAGAAAGTCTTGAAAAAAAGCGGGATGTGCTTGGCCGGATCATTGAGATGAACCGTCAGCAGAAGCTTTTGCTTTCGGATCCTAACCTTTTGCCGGAAGATTTTGAGAAAAACATAGACAATAAGTCCAGCCTTGTGGACCAGTTAAATCTTTTAGACAGCGGATTTGAAAAGCTGTTTGAGAGAGTAAGGGAAGTCCTGAACGAAAACAGGGAAAAATATGCGGATGAAATCAGAAAAATGCAGTCTCTGATTAAAGAAATTACTGAGCAGACCAATACGGTTCAAACCCAGGAAATCAGAAATCGGGAGGATGCGGCCCGTAAGTTTGCAGAAGTGCGGGAACAGGTCAAAGGCGTGCGCAACAGCCAGAAAGTAGTCCATCAATATTATCAGAACATGATGGGACAGAAGTCTTTTTCGTCCCAGGTCATTGATAATAAAAAGTAAATAGAAAAAAATTTGCTTTTTACTATAAAATATTGGATATTTGCTCCGATATATAATACAAGTAAGCAAGATACTCATTGTTACTTGATGATGAGAATTTGAGCGGAGCGTACGGCCGTAAAAAGGAACATCATGAAACAAACAAGTTTTGCAGCAGGGAAGCTGCAGTATATTCAAGGAGGAAAATTGATATGGTAGTACAGCACAATCTTACAGCAATGAACTCTAGCAGACAGTTAGGTATGGTAACAAGCCAGCAGGCAAAATCATCTGAGAAATTATCTTCCGGATACAGAATCAACCGTGCAGCAGACGATGCGGCAGGATTAACGATTTCTGAGAAGATGAGAAGCCAGATTCGTGGATTGAATAAAGCTTCTTCTAACGCACAGGATGGTATTTCCTTAATTCAGACGGCTGAAGGCGCTTTGAACGAAGTTCATGCAATCTTACAGCGTATGAATGAGCTGGCAGTTCAGGCAGCAAACGATCCGAATACGACTGCTGACAGAGGCGCTCTTCAGGCAGAAATTGATCAGTTGACATCTGAAATCAACAGAATTCAGTCTACGACTCAGTTCAATACGATGAATCTGTTAGACGGAAGCTTCACAGGCAAAAACCTTCAGGTTGGTTCTCTTAAGGGTCAGGCTATTTCCATTGCTATTAGCAGTATGGGAGCCAGTGCAATCGGAGTTAACGCTTTGGCTGTTTCTTCTTTCGCTTCTGCCGGAAAAGCAATCTCTGCTATTGCAGGCGCTCTGTCAAAAGTATCGTTCCAGCGTTCAACGCTTGGTGCATTACAGAACAGATTAGAGCATACCATTGCTAACCTGGATGTAGCGGCTGAGAACACACAGGCAGCAGAGTCTCGTATCCGTGATACGGATATGGCTGCTGAGATGGTTCAGTACAGCAAGAACAACATTCTTGCTCAGGCAGGACAGTCTATGCTTGCTCAGGCGAACCAGGCTACACAGGGCGTATTATCCTTGTTACAGTAATTTTCAATTACATAAAAGCCAGCGTTTTACGCTGGCTTTTTTTCGTAAAAAAGGAGGAAGATGGCGCGGAATGAATAATCAAAAATTACAGGATCTGATTGACGAAGTTAGCGTTATGTTATACCAAAACAGGGAAAAGGAAGCATTAGACCAATTAGGGACAGTGCTTGGGTTCCTGAAAGAAGTATCAGGTGATTTGCTGGATATAGAAGGCACAGATAATCAGCAAATCGCGCATTATATTTCTCTAATGTATCAGAATCTGAATGATTCTTATAAATACAAAGATATGCTGGGCATAGCAGATTGTCTGCAGGAATATGCATTGTCAGTAATAGAACTATATAAAGCAAAAGTTGGGCAGGGAATCAAATGAATTATTGGGCGAATAATATAAAAGCGCTGTCACGTAAAAATAAAAGGTTGGCAGATGAGTTGGAGCGGTTGGATTTACAGGAAAAAAACAGCTATGTGCGGGCGAAAGAACTGCAAAATGGAGCTAAAATACTGGAAATCGAAGAAAGCGGACATATATGGCATTTGAATAGCAGGCTTGATCCGGAAGGAGCGGCAGAATTGTACGCTCAACGGTATTCGGTAAAGCCTTTTTATAGATATTTCATATTTGGATTTAGCGACGGAAGAGCAATCCGAAAGCTTTTGGAAAAGTGTGACGACAGCAATATCGTCATTATATGTGAGCCGGACAAAGAAATCATGGCAGAGGCGCTTCGTCAGTTTGATTTGGAGGATCTGCTTACAGACGAACGGGTATGGCCCTGCCTTTCTGAAATGTGGGATGATATGTGCTGCGCTGTTTTTGGTACAGTGGACTATAGTTATATCAATCTTGTGGAGTTTTGCATCCTTCCCGGTTATGATGTGTTGTATACGGAAAGCTGTCAGAAATTTATAGATGAGGTTATAGACAGAATCCGCAATGAAGTAGTAAACCGGCATACGCATTTGTATTTTGAGCGAACCATTCCGCGCAACATTCTGTATAACATGAGAAATATGATTCGTCAAAGAAATGTTATGCAGATGAAATCTGTTTTGGAGCAGGAGAAGATAGAAGATGTGCCGGCAATCATCGTCGGAGCAGGGCCTTCTCTGGATAAAAATATTAAGGAAATAAAAAGGGCTGTTGGAAAAGCATTTATTTTTGTTGTGGACGCCGCATTAAATACGGTGATGCGGGAAGGAATACAGCCGGATTTGGCCTGTACCGTAGATCCAAAGGCTCCGGAACGATTTTATGAAAGGGCGGAAGGACACGAGCTTTTGTGGTCCTCCAGCTGCTGGGCAAATCCCAATATGTTAAAAAAATACGGGAAAAAAGTATTTTATCATAATTCTATAAATTCATGGTGGTCTCAGGCTGTTCAGGAAGAGCTGGGTTATTCCATATTTCCGAAAATGGAAACGGGAGGATGCGTATCGGCAGAAGCTTTTCAGCTTGCGCGTTATCTTGGATTTCAGACGATTATTTTTGTGGGACAGGATCTGGCGTTTACGAACGGGCATACGCATACAAATGGAATCAAAGGCATTTTGGGTACGGATGAGGATTATATCAGTCACAGATATATTGTACAGGTAGAGGATGCGGATGGAAATTTGCTGGATACGGATTTTCAGATGAATTTTTACAGGCAGTGGTTTGAGAAAAAAATCCGTCAGAATAAGGGAAAGCTGCGGGTCATAGACGCGACAGAAGGAGGGGCTAAAATTGAAGGCGCCGTCATTCAGTCATTAAAAGATACGATTGATCAGGAATGTAAGCGCGAAATAAATGCATTCGACCGGATGAAAGAGATTCCCCCCTTGTTTGATGAAACGCAGCAGCAGCATTTATTTGAAAAAATGAAAGAAATAAAGGAACTGAAATGTGAATTTGAAAAAGAAACGGCACGATGCATTACGTTGGAACAGGAGCTTGCAGATCATGCAGAGGAAATGGATAAAAAAGAATTGCTGGAAAAATTAAAAGAAATTGCGCAGCAGAATGAAAAAATGAACAGTCATCCGTTTATTCACTGGATTACCATGTATGCCAGCAAGGAGGAAGTCGATCTTCAGGATAATATTTTAGTCCAGGAAGACATGAGCGTAAAAGAAATGATGGAGCGAAGCATCCGTCTGTTAAAAACATACCAGACGGGTATCTCGCTGTTTGAAGAGGATTTGGAAGAAGCGCTTATGGGATAATTGAGAGTATGGTTTTTACTCTGTGGGAAAAGGTATGAAAATCGCTCATTTTTCCAAGCGCATTCCGGGAAATCTGAAGACGCTCTTTTTCGTGCGAAAGATAATGACGGACTTTTTTCAGGCAGTCGTCCTCGCTTTCATAAAATACAAAATCTTCTTCGGGCTGAAAAGAATCCAAAAAGTCAGCCTGATAGTTGGTCAAAAGAAAACCTCCCGCGCCCATAATGTCCATGCAGCGGAGCGGAATGCCGGAATAAATGCTTTTTAAGGAAATATTCAGGTTAATCCGGCTGTTTTGAAAGACCAGGGGCATAACGTCATAGAAGTCCACCGTTCCCATAAATGCAGCGTTTGGAATCTGTGCGGAGGGACGGTGGGAATATAGCTTCAGCGGAAACTGCGCGGATATTTTATCCAGCAGAGAAATCCGTTCTCTGCTGGTGATTTTTCTTGCCAGAAAGTAATTTGCATAAACGTACGCGGCAGATTCTGTCCCGTCCGGCAAGGGCGAATAGGGAACGGAATTTTGCAGGTCATTCAGGATATTTGGATGCAGCAGCTCTTCCAGAAAAAAATAGCCGTATATTTTTTGCTGGGCGGACATAATGGCGTCCAAATATCCTTTTGTATAATCGGAAATATTTGTCAGACGTTCAAAAAGATTGTGATCTTCATTATAAAGAGAACCCACAAAGGATACTTCGGAACGCAGCTTTTCTGACAATTCGGCAGGGCAGGAAAGCGAGCGAAGCCGCGTTACGTTTGCGGCCAGCGGCAGGTAGTATACGGTGGAAATGCCCGCGTTCAAAAACATCTGGCAGGTTGTATGATCAAACAGGAAAACATAATTGCAGGGATTGATCAAAGTATAGGAATAGAGAGAAACCAGCGGGCTGTCGTATACATAGGATACGTATTTTAAATTGTGGCGCATGCAGCAGTTTGACAGAATCGGAAAATAATTAAAAGAAAAGACAAATTCAAATCGCTCTTTGGAAACCGCTTCGTCAAACGCCCGCGCATAGCCCGCGTCGCTTCGCAGGTTATACGCGTCGTGAAAAAATAAGCTGCATTCTACGCCGCATGCTTCAAAGGCGTCAATCATATCCTGTTTTGCAAATGCGGGCGAATCAAGAAAAAGAATTTTCATGGGGCATGGTCCTTTCGTTTTCAGATGATATGCGGTAAGCCATAGAG
>CATOKN010000078.1 GCA_951800425.1 uncultured Lachnospiraceae bacterium | reverse complement strand
GTCCGACTCCATATTCCAGTTCAGCATACATTTCACATGATCAAAAATCAGGGAAAAGCTCTGCCAGAGAGGATATTCGCCCCATTTGATCTGTGCGTTTAAATAATAATTATTTGCCAGGGTACGGCTAATCAGCAAATAATACAAAACATAGACGGCGCCAAATCCCGCGATCAGTCCGAAAATATGCTTGACATAGACTTTCCATTCTCTTCCGGAATCCCGGAAAAAATCCAGCAGATAACACAAAACGCACAGGCTGATATACAAAAGCGCACAGCTCTGGTAGGAAGCCAGACACCATACGCCAAAAAACAGACACAAAATCAGCCAGTAAATTCTGCGCTGTCCGAAAAACAAAATCTCACACAAAGCAAAGACTGAAATCACGCCGTAGAGCATGCCCATGACAACCTCCGCCCTCTGAAGACTGAAATAAAACTGGATCATCCAGACAGGACACGTCGAAAACAAAACGGCAAACCAGCCGTAGGAATACCGATCGTCCTTTCCGCTCACACGCCAGCACAAAAATAAAATCAGGCTCCCAAGCAAAATAAAACTGCCCAGAAACAACACGCCGCCCAGATATGGATTGTACTCAAGTATCCCAAGCAGACGCTTTGTATACAAAAGGCCCTGTCTTCCGATGCTTTCCCACTGCATCGTAGTCCCCGGGTAATTGATTACGTGTTCCGTATCGATGCCCACATTCTGGGAAAAAACCAGGTGTCCGTAACAAATCAGACATACGCATGCGTTTATAAATAACGCCGCTTTGTGTCGATCAAAAAATTCCCGCGCATCCCTGTACAACTCTTTCATCGAAATCTCCTTTGTCAAAACTCTGCTTACATGCTGTGTCTACTGTTTCTTCGTCTCATTATACATAAGAATTCAGGGCTTATCAAGCAAATCATATAATCCGCCGCACCATGTTTCCTGTCCCTCTTTCCAGCGTTCTACCATCTCAAGTACAACGACGTCAGGCTGCATCGTATCACAGTAATACTTAAAGTTATCCGTATTTCTCGAAAACCGGACGTCTGCATAATCTTTTGCAATTTCCATCAGCGCGTAACCAAAAGAATCCGTATACACAAGCAGGCTTCTGTCGTCTTCTGCGTTGGATGAAAATACATAATCGTTTTCATCTCTGCTGCTTTTTACTTTCACATTCTTTTTATAGTCTTTGATCTGCCAGTCCGCGTCGTCATTATAGACGTTCCCCATAGACAGCATCCGCGCCAGATCGCCGCTTACGCTCTTCTTTCTTTTCTTACAGGAAACCTCGTCCAAAGAAACGTATTCCCCGTGAAAATATTCGTTCAAAAGCTGACCGCCAACAAATCCTCCCAGATTATTCCAGTGCGTATCATATTTATAAAAAACCTGATGACGTTCCTTTTCTTTCCGCAGGGCTTCTTTCGTATAAAGAACCGGAACGGAAGTATGTTCGCTTAAATATGCGACAAGCTGATCCGTTCTGCTGTACGATCCCTCCGGCACAATGGAAGACGGCATATATTCCGGATATACCTGTTCTTTGTTCGCCGCAAACATCACGACAAGCTCCGTCCCCCGCTCCTTTAACTTTTCCTGAAGCTTCACGTAATTTTGCGCAATCTCTGAAAGCTCCTCTTCTTCATAGAGGTTGTTGCACATATAATCATTAAAAGACTGCTGCTTTTCCGCATTGTAAAACAGCCAGTTGTCTTTTCCCCTGATTACCATAGAGCTTGTCATATATTCCATTATGGTCGTCCCGACCCCTAAAAAATCATTTTTCATCGTATTCATCATAACAAGCTGATTTTTATATGGAAGATGATCGTTAAAATAATCGTCAAACTGCTTTGGAAAAGACGTCAGCGTCCGAATGGAAACCTGCGGCTTTTTTGCAAATACCCTGTTTTCATGATTTTCAGAATCAATATGGTTTTTTACAAACGGAAACGTAACCGCCGGCGCCAGCAAAAACAGAAAAAACAGGCAAAAGATCAGTTTGTTCTTCATGTAACTTCCTCCTAAAAGCGAAAATAGATAAAGGGATTGTAGGAATCTGCAGACAGGGAAACGATGCAGAGGAAAAATATCGCAAATAAAACCGCTATCTGCAGCGCCGAAGTTTCTTCTCTGTCATAAAGCGCCGCTTTCAGCTTTGGAAACATCGTCTGTAAAACGCCGCACAGGAAAAACCCAAGCAGCAAAACGGCAATCACTTCCATGCTCAGACAGGTCGTCACGTCATGCTTTCCTTTCTGATAAATAAACATGGCTTTTATCATCTGAAAGCCTTTCCGAAGCCCGTCCATCCGGAAAAATACCCAGCCGCAGACAAACACAACCCAGGCATATACGTGGTTGAACAGCTTAATGGGATTTTTCTCCAGTAATTTTCCAAATCCAAGACGCTCGACTATCATAAAAAATCCATGAAAAAGTCCCCAGAATAGAAAGGTCAGGCTTGCCCCATGCCAGAATCCCGTCAGTAAAAATACGAGAAAAAGATTGACGTACGTCCTCGCCTTTCCTTTCCGGTTTCCTCCCAAAGGAATGTAAACATATTCCTTAAACCAGGTAGACAGGGAAATGTGCCATCTCCTCCAGAATTCCTGTATGGATTTGGAAATATAGGGATAATTGAAATTTTCTTTAAATTCAAACCCGAACATGGAGCCAAGGCCGATGGCCATATCCGAATAGCCAGAAAAATCGTAATAAATCTGAAACGTATACATAATCATAACCATCCAGACCAAACCCGTGCTAAGCTGCCCTGGCTCGATTCCAAGAATCATATCCACATATTTCCCCAATACGTTCGAAAGCAGTACTTTCTTTCCCAGTCCATAAAGAAACCGCTTCACGCCATACGCCCGTTTTTCATACGTATTGGTACGCTCCAGTATCTGTGTTTCCACATCTTTATATTTTACAATCGGCCCGGCCACCAGCTGCGGAAAAAGCGAAACATATAAAAGCAGTGAAAAAAAGTTTTTCTGCGCGTTCACTTCTTTGCGGTAAACGTCAATCACATAAGACATTGCCTGAAACGTATAAAAAGAAATCCCAAGCGGAAGCGCAAAATGGCTGAGCGGCACGGCGTCACATCCAAGCGCCTGATTGATATAGGAAGCAAAAAAGTTAAAATATTTAAAAAAGCCAAGCATTCCTATATTAGAAGCCACGCCAAGCGCCAGAACGCCTTTTTTCCACCGCAGACTCTCGATTCCAAGCAGCAGACCGAACGAATAATTTAACAAAACGGAAATAAGCAGCAGAACAATATACACAGGCTCGCCCCACGCATAGAAAATCAGGCTTGCCAGAAGCAATACCGCATTTCCCGCCATATTTTTCCCAAAATGCGACGCGGCCAGATACAAAAGCAGCGTAATCGGAAGAAACACCCACAAAAACGTCATTGAACTAAAAAACATATTTTCCCCTCCTGAAATCTCAAACTCAAGGATTGATTACCGCAAATGTAATCGAAACAATAAACAAGTCTCCGTCCAGCCGTATCTCAAATTCCCCGCCCATGAGATTTGTCAGATGCCTTGCAATGGAAAGCCCCAGTCCGCTGCCCTCAGTCCCTCTCGATTCATCTCCCCGCACAAAGCGTTCGCTCAAATCCTGCGCTGATTTGTGAATGCCCTGAGCGGAAATGTCCTTAATCGTAAATTCTGCATTTCCATCGTTTTCTTTCAGTTCGACAAATACCCTTGTATTTTTCATGGCATATTTGGCTACATTGTTATACAGATTCTGCACGACCCTCCAAAGCCGGCTTCCATCCGCTAAAATCATAACCGGATCTTTCGGCAGTCTCGTTACGACGGTAAGTCCCACGTCTTCAAAAATTTCGTTGAATTCCCCGCCGGTCTGATAAATCAGCTCAACCATGTTGATTGGCTGCATGTCCAGCATAATCGCTCCGCTGGTAATTTTGGACACCTCTACTAAATCCTCCGTCAATTGCTTGAGACGCTGCGATTTCTTTTCCAAAATGCCAACATAATTTTCCACATTCGCATTCCAGACGCCCTCCATTTTAATCAGGCTGACATAATTGATAATGGAAGTCAGCGGCGTCTTAATATCATGCGACACATTCGTAACAAGCTCTGTCTTCAAACGCTCGTTTTTCAGGCTCTCTTCCACGGCGTTTAAAAGACCGTCTCCAATCCCGTTTACTTCTTTGGCAAGCTCTCTGTAATCTCCGTCAAATTCCGACTCGTCCAGCTTGTAATCCAGCTTTCCGCCGCCGATTTCCCGGATTCCTTCTATAATTTTCTTCCTCTGAATTGCCTGCTGCAAAAAGTGTACGGCCGGATACGCAAATAAAATCAGCATTCCCATCATCGCCCAGAACCGATCTCGGACAAACGCTTCCCATGCGAAAAACAATTCCAGAGCAATGCAGCCGAAAAACACAATGATGACCCGCTTTACAACGTCCTTTTTGCGCATTCCCGCTTTTAAGGTGCGCATGGCAAAGGAGGTCAGACTGCAGCTTGTAAAAATATCTGCTTTCAGCTTTCTGACCGTGCTTAGATACAACGTCAGAAATACCGCATCCGTCAAAAACACCAGCGTTCCCGTCAAAACCAGCACGCTTGAAATGCCCCAGTCCTTGCCGCCTAATTTCGTGCAAAAAGCAATCAGTCCCGTCACATAGGTAAAAAAAGCAAGCACATGCAGTTCTGTCGGAAGATAATCGATGCGGTGCAGACGTATCTCTTCGTCCTCTCCGTGTCTTCCCGCTGCCAGCGTCAGATAAATCATACACAAAATAAAGCACATAAACGCCAGAATGGCCGCAAACAAGCCCCATTCCACCCACGGAATATACGTCTCATAAATTTTTTTGGCCTCTGCAAATTCGTCCGCATTGGGAAGCGACGTGTCTACCGCAAGCACAATACCGCCGCCCAGGCTGTTTTGCCGAAACAGACGCAGAATGTTTAAATCCAGCGTTTTATCCATGCGCTTGATGTTTCCGGTAAACGTGATCGAGGCGTCGTCATAGCAAAAATAGCTGCCGAGCTTCTTTGCGTATGCTTCCGCTTCCTCCTTGTTTTTGTATTGCTTTGGCATATTCGTATAAATTCCGTCTCCTTTGGTATACCAATAATAAAAATTGACGTCTCCGTTGTCGAACCTTAATTTATACTGCTTTAACCGATCGTCTCCCGCTTTGCTTCTTTTTAAATTTTCTTTCAGCTGCAGATAAATCGTCAGCGCCTTTGCCTCTTCCGCTACTTTTGACGCATAACCGGATGAATGAAAAAAGGAGTGATTACCGATGTCATAAAAACCTGGCATACTCCTTCCATACAAATTTACCATTAAAGAAAAAACCACAATAATTACGATGATAAATACCATCTGAAGTAAAATCGCAACTATTTTGAACCCATAGTTATACCGCTCGTTTCCCATTTTGTTTCCTCTATGCTTTATCTATTTTATAACCGATTCCCCATACGACTTTGATGTAGCGGGGTTCCTTGGGATTGATTTCAATTTTTTCCCGGATATGCCGGATATGCACGGCGACCGTGTTATCCGCGCCTATGGCGTCCGCGTTCCAGATGCTTTCGTAAATCTGGCTGATGGAAAATACCTTGCCCTGGTTTTTCATCAAAAGAAGCAAAATATTATATTCAATCGGCGTCAGCTTTACCGGCTCGTCGTCTACCGTCACTTCTTTTAAATCGTCATTTATCATAAGGCCGCCCGTCTGATAGACGGACCGGCTGCTTTCCGCGGCATTGCCAAGCTTTGTATAGCGCCGGATCTGTGACTTCACCCTGGCTACAAGCTCAAGCGGATTAAACGGCTTTGTCAGATAATCGTCCGCGCCTATGTTTAAGCCCAGTATTTTGTCGGAATCTTCTGATTTTGCAGACAAAATAATAATCGGTATGCTGCTGTCCTCGCGGATTTTCAGCGTTGCCCGTATGCCGTCAAGCTTTGGCATCATAACGTCAATAATCAGCAAATCCACCGGCTGCTTTCCAAGAATTTCCAGCGCCTGGGCTCCGTCGTATGCCTTTACGACCTCGTACCCCTCCTGCTGCAAATAGATTTCAATGGCTTCCACAATTTCTTTGTCGTCGTCACAAACAAGTATGCGATTCATCTTCCTGCTCCTTTTTCTGTTTTACGGCCTTTTGCCGAATAAGAAGAATCCCGAACGCTTCTCTTCCCTGCTTTCCTTTTTTTCCTCTTCTTCCACGGAAATTTCCGCGTCCGCTTCTTCCTCTTCATCCTCCAGCTTAATTCCGGCCTTTTTAAAATACTCCTTATTCACCTTGATTACCGGCTTTTCATAAGAGGTTTTTTCTTCTGTCTTCTCTTCTGTCCGCATCATGTCTTTCGGAAGCCCCTCCGGCGTCAGTCCGGCCTTTTCAAAATATTCTTCGTTGATTTTGATTTCCGGCGTAACGGCCTGAAATTCCGGATCTTTTTCTGTCTTCCGCTGATAGCCGCGTGATTTGTCTTTCTCTTTTTCTTTTTCTTTCTTTTTTGCTTTTTCTTTTGCAATTTCCCGATTGCGTTCTTCAATCAGCTTCATGTATTTGGCGGTATCTTTCATGTCCTCAAGCTGTGTAATCAGCTCAAGCTGGTTGCTTCGAATGACGCGCTTTTCTTCTTCCATCTGCTGTCCAAGCCGTTTTAAAATCTCTCTGGAAGAACGCTCCGCCTCCTGGATGATGTCCTGGATCCGCCCTAGAGCGTCTTCGGAATAGATGACGGAGGCCGCGTATATATCCTGCGCCTGATGATTGGCGCTTCGTATAATTTCCAACCTCTGATTTTCGGCTTCTAACTCGCCGCGGTTTCTGCTCTGCTGCGTTACCTCGTACTCGTCCATCATTTCCCGAACCGCCTGGCTTAAATTCCCAAGCTGTTTTTGCATTTCTTTTTTGGAAATCAGAACATAGCCGTCCTTCCCCTCCGCAGCCGGCGCCCGGGAAGCCATAATATGCAGTTCCCTTAAAATCCGCTCCAACTTATCCTGTACGTTCATAACCCCTCCCGCGAAATATTTCTAAACTCCGATCTAAAATGCCGTGCATATCTGCAATGGCAACTCCGTAATTGGTCATGGGAACTCCCTGTTCTTTTGCACATTTTAACCGAAATTTCATTTCACGTCCATTTAACGTGCAGCCGCCGCAATGTATGACTGCCGCATATTTCGACAAATCCTCCGGAAACTGCGTGCCGCTGCAAAACTGAAAGCATACGTCTTTCCCCGTAAACTCCCGTATCCAGCGGGGCAGCTTCACCGTTCCGATGTCCTCGCACTGCCTGTGATGGGTGCATCCCTCGCTAATCAGAACGCAATCCCCGTCTTTTAGCCTGCGTATCGCCTTTGCCCCCAAAACCTGCTGATCTAAGTCTCCTTTATATCTGGAAAAAAGAATCGAAAAGGAGGTCAGATAAACATCTTTTGGCGTATCGTCTGCCACTCTCTGAAACGCCTGGCTGTCCGTGACGACTGCTTTTGGCTTTTTTAAAAGAGATCGAAATACTTCCGGCAGTTCTTTTTCCCCCGTAATTACCGGAATTGCTCCCGCTTCCAGACAGTCCCGAATCACCTGCTGCTGCGGCAGAATCAGCCGTCCCTTTGGCGCGGCGGAATCAATCGGAACCACAAGCACGACAATATCTCCAGAATCCAGCAAATCCCCCACGATTTTTTGGACTTTCTCTTCTTTGGGCGTCAGCGTGGCAAGCTTCT
>CATOKN010000077.1 GCA_951800425.1 uncultured Lachnospiraceae bacterium | reverse complement strand
GCCTTTGGTAATGGCTTCTCTGATTTCCGATTCATCGGAAAGATCATGCTCGACAACCGCCTGTTTTACATAGGCAATCATATTTTCCACTTCATCCGAATCAGAACCGGCGGCTTCAAGCTTGCCCGTTACTACCAGTTCATGCAGCGCGGCGTCAATATTTTCTTCGTCTATCTCATCGCCCGTCATCTCCGTATACGCCTTAAAAACGCCTACCAGAGCAGCCGTTCCGGAAATCGGGAACGGAGCCGCGACGATAATGTCCGCGTCTACAATCCCTGCCGTTGCAAGCGCGTTTTTATACATGCCTACGGTACAATAAGTAATATTATTCGTCGAAATATTGATTCCGTTTCCGTCTTTCCGCTCAACAATCACAACGGAAGATAAAGATTTGGAACCGATTTTGCTTTTATCCACATAAGAATTTAGATACTGATGCTCTTCTGAATTGTTGACGTAAACCACGTCGTAGTCGGACAATTTTCCCGCGTCAATTCCCATCAGAGAAAGCACCGTGGCCCGCTGCTCCGCCGTCAGATCCTGACCTAACGCCAGATATGGCTTATCGTTTTTCTTAATCTCTACCTTATCGTCATTTTTATCCTCTTCTACCGTAATCGTTCCCGTTACGTCTTTTGAATCGTCTACGGAAATATCTCCGGATACGTCATTCTTTTCCGTACCTGTCTCGCTGGAATTTTCTTCCGGCGTCTTTGGCGCTTCCGCATCGTTTTGATTGCCCGTATCCTGACTGCCGTTCGCAGCGTCCGGTTCTTTTGGATTTTCCTCCGGCGTTTTCTGATCGGACGACTCGTTTTGCTCCGGTTTTGTTTCCTCTGCTTTCGGCGTTTCTTCGTCCGGAGCAGTTTCATTTGGAGCGTCTTCGTCTCCGCCGTCCACGACAGGCGCCGGATCGGCCGAAGCGTTTACGGAATCGTCCGTCGTCGTCGCCGGTACTCTTATAGCGGAACCAAGCACAATGGCCATCGCCATAAACATACTGAGAACGCGCATATATCTTTTTTTCATTTCTTAAAATCCTCCTCTCTTTGGACGAATTCATTTTTGCACAATTTTTTCCCTTTGTCAAAGAAATCAAAAAAACTTAAGATTTATTTCATACTTTTCATCCATCGATAAATATCCTGGTATACGTTTTGTCGATCCAGTTCATTCAGCAATTCATGCCTGTCATTTTTATAAAGCTTCATACGAACATTCGAGATCCCGGCTTTTTTGTACTGACAGTAAGCTTTTCTGACGCCTTTTCCCATATTTCCCACGGGATCCTGATCTCCGGATATGAAAAGCAGCGGCAGATCTTTTGAAATTTTTGCCATGTGCTTCGGCTGATTGTCATACAAAACGGTTTCCATCAGTCCAAAATATCCATTTATGGTAAAGTCAAAACGGCACTTGGGATCCTGATAGTAATTTCCTGCAATCTTTAAATCCTTTGTCAGCCAGTTATTTTCGATTTTTGCCCCGGACGTATCAAATTTGCGGTAAGGCCCCATAAAAGAAAGTCTTTTTACCAACGGGCTTTTATAATGCCAGCCATGTTTTTTGGAAAGAAAACGGCAGAGACACATTCCAAGCCGCATCGCTGCGTCCGGCATGCTGCCCGTGCCGACAAGAATCGCGCCGGAAAGGCGTTTTGCATGCAGCGTAATGTATTTGCGCAGCAGATAGGAGCCCATGCTGTGTCCGAGCATAAAATAGGGCGTCCTACCACATTTTTTCTGCACTGCCGTCCTTAACGCATGCATGTCCAAAATCAGCGTATCGCTTGGATTTTTTTGTGCAAAATACCCGTATTCTCTGTCAGAAGCCACAGACGCCCCGTGGCCCAGATGATCATGCCCAACGACCATAAAGCCTTTCTTTGTCAGAAACTCCGCAAATTCAGCATAGCGTTCCACATACTCCTGCATTCCATGCGTAATCTGCAAAACGGCCGAATACCTGCCGTCGTCCGGCCGCCAAATGACGGCATGGATTTTCGTTCGCTTATCCGCAGACAAAAATTCAAAATTTTCCGATACCATAAAAACCTCCTGTCTTTTTCAGCAATACGCGGAAATGACAAACTCAATCTCTTCTTTCCCCATATAGCTGTTGATATTTGGGTAATATACAATAGAAATCACGTCTTTTTCTTCCAGAAATTCCATAAAACCCAGGACGTCTCCAAAATAGACGCCCGGATAGCAAAATCCGTTCGCGTCTTCCAGCGTAAGCTTTGCCACAGACTTATTTTTTCCAACAACCCGCTTTTCTTTTACCCGGATATTTTTATCCGCAAATACAGGCTTTTCGTTGCCTTTTCCAAACGGCTCTAACATTTTGAATTCCTCTATCAGAGGCTGCGTCACATAAGAAAGCGGCATCGGTACGTCGATATGTATTTTGGGAATAAAATCCTCTTCGTTCAATTCCGCGTTCTCATTGAGCCGCCGCTCAAATTCTTCCAGCTTTCCCTCCAGAAGCGTCAGGCCGGCCGCCATTGGATGACCGCCAAATTTAAGAAACAAATCCTGACATTTGCACAATTCTTCATACATGGAATAGCGCTCAATGGATCGTCCGGAGCCTTTGATTCCCTCTCCGGAATCCGTCAGCACAAAAACAGGATGGTGATACTGTTCTCTGATTCTTCCCGCCACAATTCCCGCAAGGCTTTCATGAAGCTTTGGGAGGTAAACTACCATCACGTCCTGCCGATACAGTCTGCGCTCCAAAATCATCTCCTGCGCTTCTTTTAATCCCTCCTCTGTCATCTGCTTTCTTTCTTCATTTAAGTCAGAAAGCTCCGCCGCAAGCACGGCCGCGTCTTTTTCATTTTCTGACAGCATCAGTTTTAAAGAGCGGGACGCCGTATCCAGCCTTCCGCTTGCGTTGATGCAGGGGCCTAAGACAAATCCGAAATGATACGCGCTCAAACGAGCCCTGTCCACGCCCTTTTGACACATCAGAGCGGAAAGCCCCGGATTTTTTGTATGGCGCATCTTCTCCAGGCCAAATTTTACGATAATCCTGTTTTCATCTGTCAGATCCATGACGTCGCACACCGTGGCAAACGCCGCGTTTTCCAGAAATTCCATCGCTTCTTCCGCCGGAATTTCCAGACGCTCGTATAAGGCCTGTATGACTTTCCATGCAACGACTGCTCCGCAGATTCCTGTAAAAGGATATTTGCATTCTTTTTGCTTTGGATTTACAATGGCGTCTGCTCTGCTTTTTAAATACGTGCGCGCGCCCTGTTCTTCTATATAAGGAATATCATGATGATCCGTGACAAGCACCGTCATGCCCAAATCTTTCGCGTAGGCAATTGCGTCGATTGCTGCAATACCGTTATCACAGGTAATCATCGTATCTGCTCCGTCCGCTTTTGCCCGCCTTATCAAATCTTCATTGATTCCATATCCGTCTTTCATCCGGTCCGGTATCGCCGCCGTCGCGTTTCCGCCCGCCCGCGTAATTCCTTTTAGCAAAATATACGTTGACTGCACTCCGTCAATGTCATAATCGCCAATAATCCGGATGCTTTTTTTCAAGCGGATTTTTTCCAGCAAAATTTCAATCAGGCGATCCATATCTTTCAGCAAATGCGGCGAATATAAATCGGCTAAATCCGGTTTGATGTATTTTTCAATCTCTTCTTCTTTTATGATTTCCCGGTTTCGTATGATGCGGGCCGTCACCGGATCTATTCCAAATTTTTTTCCAATTGCGGCAAAGTCCGCCCGCTTTGCCAATACAAACCATCTTTCTTTTAAATCTGGCATCTTTTTATCCTCTAATCGTATTTTACTTCCATCAGCATAAGCCCCTGGGCCGGAGCCGTATGCCCGGCAAGCTCCCTGTTTTTGGAAGCAATCATCACAGGAATGTCTTCCGGACATCTCCTGCCCTCTCCCACTTCAATTAATGTTCCCGTCATGATCCGCACCATATTTTGCAAAAAACCGTTTCCCCGGAAAATAATCCGAATCTCTCCGCATCCCTGGCCCATAAGAAAAGCATTCTCATCTTTTACTTCTTCAAACCGAATTTCATATATGTTTCGCACCGTCGATTTTTTCATATGCCTGTTTCCGCAAAAAGCCGCGAAATCCTGTTTTCCGGTCATGTACTCTGCAGCCTGCTTCATTCGCTCCAAATCAAGCTGCCCGGCAAGAGAATAGACATATTTCCGCTCAAAAACCTCCGGGATTTTTCCGGTATGAATGCGGTACTGATACGTTTTTTCCGTAGCGGAAAACCGGCTGTGAAACCGTTCCCCGGCTTCTTTGACGGAACGCACGGCAATATCCTCCGGCAGATATTGATTGAAAATTTCCAGCAGCTCTTCGGGTTCATAATAATCCTGCAAATAAAAATTGGCCGTCTGCCCTTTTGCATGCACTCCGGCGTCCGTCCTGCCGGAACCGGTAATCTTCACCGGACGTCCCACCGTCCTCTCCAGTATTTTCTCAAGCTTCCCCTGAATGGTCGCGTCTGTCAGCTTCTGGCTCTGCCAGCCTTTATAACGAGTGCCGTCATAGGATACTACAATTTTATAATTATGCATGTTCTTCCTCTTTTCATCCGTCTTCATTTTTCATGGAATAAAAATTATTCTATCACAAACCAAAAAAATAAAAAAGCTTTTCCTATGACAAAAAATGCCTTCCGGCACAATTGCATTTGTCCGGAAGGCACTTCCTCCATTTTCTGTTTTCAGACGTTCGCATGGGCTTTCTTCTTTAATACAACTCCGCAATACGGGTAACGCCCACATATATTTCCGATATTTTATACCATGTCGAATAATCCACAACGCCCGTTACGGGGAGGCCAAAGACAGACTGAAATACTTCTACCGCCTCTTCCGTTGCCGGACCGTAAATCCCGTCCGCCGAAATCGTAGGAATCGCCGGATACGCCCTGGAAATCCGCGCAAGCTGCGCCTGCATCTGACGAACCTTATCTCCTCTGGAGCCTATGGATAAATCTACTCTTGGCCAGGACGCCGGAATCCCCGCAATTTCATCCGCTTCATTGACATACATGCTGTTTCCGTAATAATACCTGAGAATTTCTATAAAGCTATAGCCCCGATCTCCCAGATCTTTCGAGCCCCACTGACTCATCCAGTTGGGGCAGCTTACCCTCTGCCCGTCGCAATACTGGGTCAGAATCGGCTGCGATACGTTCGGCCTGGAAAGATAGCTGTCAAAAATTTCATCGACGATTCTGGAAATGTTTCCGAAAATATTCCTGCCGTAAATCCATTTGTGATCGAATGCGGTGGAAGATGTGATGGTGAAGTCATATCCTTTGTTGCGGTACAAGGGAATCACCACAAATTCTGGATTGTGAAATGAAGTCATTCCGATTGATTTTAAAGCGAATAACGACTTCTGTTTTCTTTACGTCAATACGTTCTACCAGCTTATTTACCAATACTCGCTTGGTTGCCACATCTGCATTTAAAAATACATCCTGCCATGTTGGAATCTTATTTTTTATATCTTCCCATTCGTCGATTGTTACAGAAGTGTTTTTTAATTCCATTTCCTTTAATGTAACGACCTCTTGCTGCTGCTGCGCCTGTTCTTTGTGTTTTTTGATCATTGCTACCAGTTCTTCCAATGACAAAGGATAATCGCCGGTCATGGCGTTTGGAATATTTTCTTCCATAATATGAATCTTCTCCTGAATGCTGAAAAGATTCTGTTTTTCCTTTTTTAAGTCCGCTTGCTTACGTTTCTTCTCCTGATTCTGATTGTTTTCAATCTCGTGAAAGATACTTTCATTTTCCTGTAATTTCCCAATGTATTTTGCAATAGATTCCAATACAATCGGTTCCATCGTATCGGCCCGGATTTGTCTGGTCTTATCATGCGGTACTCCCTGCCATGCTTTTTGGCATTTGTAAACTGCAATTTTACTCGCTCTTTTTTCCCCGGTATCTTTTATCGTCCAATAGTTATATTTACTTCCATTTGTCATTTTACTTCCACAATAGCCGCAATATAAAACATCTATTAAGGCTAACATACCGTCATTCTTTCTAATCACATTCACCTCCTTATGTTCTAACGCTTTTATGTATATATCACCCCGGCGTTTCCGTCTTTCCTGCGTTTTGTTCCATGTATCTTCGTCAATAATTGCAATGTTTTCATTTGCGTCAAAAGAAGTAATCCAGTCCTTGCTGTCAAGCCTGTGATATTGTCCGTTGATTCGTTCTCTGCGTTTATAAGCTGTATGTCCGGTATAGATGGGATTCGTCAAAATACTTGTGATTGTTCCGCTTTTCCATGTGTCATTGGGGGCAAGGTCTTTATAAGTTTCATGCCCGTTCAAAACTTTAGCGATTTTGGCAGAGCCATATTCTTTATTGAGAGACAGGTCATAGATATAACTGACAACCTCTGCTTTTTCCGGGACAATGACAAGATGGTGTAACGCACGTCCATGCTTGCTGATTTCTCCTGACAGCTCTAATTTGTAACCATAAGGAGCTTTTCCGCCCATAAATTTTCCTTTCTGCACCAGCTTCTGGGCGGTATCCTTTACACGCATACCCGTATCAGCGCTTTGTTTCTGTGCATTTCCATATCTCAAGGCTAACATCATCTGTCCCATGGTATCATCTGTTTCAGGCGAAATGCAGCCGTCTTTCACGGTATAAATATCCACGCCAAATTTCTTCAAAGCCATTACATAGGAGCCGATTTCCCACATACGTCTGCCAATCCTGTCGTCTTTATATACTACCAAAATATCATATTCTTTTGCCTGTGCATCCTGTAAGGCTTCCTGAAGTACATTTCTGTCTGCAACTGAATTTTTATATCCACTGTTGCTTCCCTCAAAATATTCTTTTGCGTCAAGCTGCCATTCTTCATATTTTTTTACATAATCTTTTACAAGCTCTCTTTGTACGCTCAAATCACCGTCCGGCTCTAACTGCTGATTTGAACTGACACGCAATAACATTCTTACTTTTTTCATAAGTCAATCGTCCTTTCTAATCAGCAGAGGGATATAACCCTCTGCCTGCGTTATGAAATTTTTTGTAATTGTTCCCGTAATACACAGGAAAGAACAGACTTTATTTCCTGACGTAAAATGTCTGTCTGTTCCGAATGTGTGGGGAACTCAAGCACAACCTTTATGCCGTTTTTTTCTTCTGTAATTTGTTGATAAGCAATGCCAGACATGAGATTCTCCGGGCAAATAAGTCTTATCCTATTATTATTCCGAAAAATTTTGTCCCATGCGACAGCAGTATTCTTTTTATGAAGATATGAACTTTCCTGATACATCTTTAAGCGGAGTATTTTGATTCACATTGAAATTATTCGGCTAACCGTATATAATTATAGCGATAGAACTTATAGAAAGGGTGAATGAAAATGTTAGAGTATATTTCTGCCCCGGAAGCAGCGAAGAAATGGGGCATTTCAGAAAGACGGGTACAAAAGCTATGTGAGGAAAACCGCATACCCGGCGTGGCAAAATTCAGCCGTATGTGGCTGATACCAAAGGACGCGGAGAAACCGATCGATAAACGTCTGAAAAAGAAGTGACGATTTGACCGTTTATAGACTTTTTTCTGATAGGATTCTCGTGCCGCAGTCTTATATAAATGGAAAATGAAAGGAAGAAAAAATGACATCTAAAATTCTATTAGTTGATGATGAAGAATCCATAGGTAATATGATAAAATTGCATTTTCAAACAGAGGGGTATCTTGTCTACACAGC
>CATOKN010000076.1 GCA_951800425.1 uncultured Lachnospiraceae bacterium | reverse complement strand
CATATGTAGTGCATAAACTGCTGCCGCTGTAATCCACGCGAACGCTTCCGAGTCCCAATGCTTCTCCAACCGTCGCCGCACTCTCCTGATTTGTTTCATCTTCCTGTTTGATGGAATCCGGCGATTTTAAAGACATATCTCCCTGAATCTGCATATCGGGAATTTCCTCGTCCTCCGATGGCTCCTGCGTGGAAAGATCTTCTTCTGCTTCTTCCTCGGGCTGTTCCTCCTCTTCAAGAACTTCTTTCATCACAAATACTTCGCCGTCGTGCTGATAAGTATTATACTTCGCCACTATCTGAGAAGCATAGCTTACTACGACGCTCTCTTCTTCCGGCGTCAGCGCATACAATGCGTCTCCGCATCCTGCAAATGTCAGAGCTGTCATTAGCAGTACGGCAATCACTTTTATTTTTGAGCTTTTCATCCTGTGCCTCCGCTTCATAAAAATCTATGAACAAAACCATTCTATCATCTTTTCCTGGAATGAGCAACTATTAATTATGATTTTGTCACTGACTTTTTGTATCCAGCTCCAGCCAGAATTCCACGCCGTTTGTATGGTTGATGACGCCGCATTCTCTGTGAAAGGAGTCCATAATCGCTTTCACAATGGACAATCCAATGCCGCTGCCTCCATATTCTCTGGTCCTTGCCTTATCTACTTTATAAAATTTTATCCAGATTCTGTCGATCTCATCTTCCGGGATCGGGCTTCCCGTATTAAAAACGCTGACCCGGACATATTCTTTCATCTGCGTATACTTAATGTCGATGCGGTTCAGCTCTTTTACATGATGAATCGCATTGCTTAAGTAATTGGTAATTACCTCTTCCACTTTAAATTCATCCGCCCAGACATACATCGGAACATCCGCGTCAAACGTCAGGGTAATCTCATTTTGTTTCAGCAAAATGGAGGATGACTGAATCACGCCGCAGATTAGCTCCGTCAAATCAAACCGTTCCATGGACACATGGTCGTTTCCAAACTCCAGCTGGTTTAAAGTCAGAAGCTTTTTTACCATCTGATTCATTTTATCCGCTTCGTCTATAATTACGTCGCAATAAAAATTGCGGCTTTCTTCATCCTCATGAACGCACTCCTTTAACCCCTCCGCATATCCCTGAATGAGCGCGAGAGGCGTTTTTAGTTCATGGGAAACATTGGATAAAAATTCTTTCCGCATCTCGTCAATCTGCGTTTTTCTCTCAATATCAATCAACAGCTCATTATTGGCGCTTTTCAATTCGGAAATCGTCTTTTCCAGAGTCCCAGAAAGCTGGTTGATATGCTGTCCAAGCTCGTCAATTTCGTTTTCGCCCTTGACCTCGTATTTTGCATTAAAATCCAAATCCGTCATCCTTCTGGAAATATCTGTCAGCTCCAAAATAGGCTTTGCAATCTTTCTCGAAGCAAAAATGCTGATCGCCGCGCTTAAAATAACCGCAAGCATTCCACTGTACGCCAGAAAGCGATTGGAAATCTCGGCTCCGTCCCGAATGCTTTCAAATGCAGAGCGCATCAAAATCAGGTTTCCGTCTGAAAGCGTTCCCCACAAAACCAGATATTCCGATCCAAGCCTTGTATCCACCTGCTTTTCTAATACGTAATTATTCGTTTTTTTAATGGTTTCCGAAGATCTGTCCTCGTAATTTCCAAACAAAACGTCCATAAACTGTCGTTTGATTGCCTGCGTATCGTTTACGGACGTACGGACAATAGAGCCGTCCGCGCTGATAATCAAAATGGAAATATTTCCATCTGCGCAAATCCGCTCAAAGTCCACGTCAAATCCCGCGCTCTCCAGCGTCCCGTTCACACTTTCGACATTGATGGTCGCAAATCCCTCCAGCATCGCGTTTTGTTTGTTATAGCTGTAATAATGCTCTAAAAACGTAGTATTAAGAAACCAGCACAGCAAAACCGTGCCGGCCACTAATCCAAGTATTGTCCCCGTATATTGCAGGGTAAGGGAGCGCTTCATCATCCATTCACCTCGAATTTATATCCCATGCCCCAAATTGTCTTAATGTATTCCCCGCATTTTCCAAGCTTATTCCGAAGCTTTTTCACATGCGTGTCAATTGTTCTCGCATCGCCAAAATAATCATAATTCCAGACATGATTTAATATTTTTTCTCTGGAAAGAGCAATTCCCTGATTTTCAATAAAATAAGACAGCAGCTCAAATTCTTTATAGCTTAATTCGATGCGGCTGCCGTCCGCCGTCACAAGATGCGCCGCTTTATCCATCACAATGCCCCCGGCTTCCACCGTCTCCTCTCCTGCCATCCGGTGATTCACCCGGCGAAGAATGGCCTCAATGCGGGCAACCAGAATTTTGGGACTAAACGGCTTGGATACATATTCGTCCACGCCAAGCTCAAATCCCTGCAGCTCGTCCGTCTCTTCTCCTTTTGCCGTCAGCATGATAATCGGAACTTTTGAAGTTTCCCTGATTTCCCGACAAACATCCCAGCCGTTTATTTTGGGCATCATAACGTCCAACAAAATCAGGGCGATGTCTTTATCCCGGTAAAAAATATCCAGCGCTTCCTCTCCGTCTTTCGCCTCCAGAACCTCAAAATTGTCACGAACCAGAAAATCCCTGACCAGCTTGCGCATCCTGGCCTCATCGTCTACAACCAAAATCTTAATTTTATCCATTCCGCCGTCCTCATTTCTCATTTTCTTCCGCTTACGCTCCGTGTACAAAGGAACGCACGCCTTATGTACACGAAGTGTAACATATGATTATGTCAAAAATATGAATTTCATGGCGATGACAGATTTTCCGTCTCATTTTTTGCCCGATTCAGCTCTTTTTCCCACTCTTTTAACTTCTCTTCTCTCTCGTTCAGGCGGGCTTCCCAATTTTCATACTTCTCAATCAGCGCATTTTCATAGTTCAAAATGTTTACGTTTCCGCTGGTCGCCGTTACGGCAAACATTCCAACGACAATGAAAAAAAGAATTATGCTGACCGTTATGCTCGCTTTAAACCACGGCTTGTAATTGATATTCTTCTCTTTCGTCTCCCGCGCCGCTCTTCTTTTTGGTTCGCTCACTTCCCGCAGACCGTCAAAACCTTCTTCCTGCCCCGCTTTACAGGAAGCCACGGGAATGGATGGAATATCCTGGTTGCGGATGGCAGGATTTGCTTTTAAATATTCCTGCAGCTCAAACAGATATGCATAACCCACCGGCGTTTCAAACAGTCTCTGGCTTACCATCTGACAATATACCTGAAAAACCATGCGTGGATTATTCATATCTGCGCTGTTTCTGATGTAGCGTATGCCCTCGCCTTCTTTTACCGCCTTTTCCATCATTTTTTCATCCGGAAAGGCAAACCCTCCCGCTTCGTAAGGTGTTCTTATCATACTTCCTCCGTATCCTTTGAAATTGCTATTCCTATTATATTAAAAAAGATTTATAAAAGCAATCCCAAAGGACACCTTTCCGAAACAGGATCCTGAGAAGAATGTCTATTTCTGATGCAGCCGCTCCAGTTGTTCTGATCTTTTCATGATTTTTTTTGCATAATCCGTATAATCCGCCCGCCTCCCCCTCTCCAGCGCATTTTTGCTGCCATTATACAACATCAGGACAGTTCCCATGTCTCCGTATTCCATAAACAATTCTGCAAGATAGTCTGCGGCCGTCAGAATATTTCCGCGTTTGTCATAAATATCTGATACGCCAAGCCGATTCATCCTGTCCTGATGATAATTTACATTAATCTGCATCAGACCTTTGCAGTTTCCATTCTGCGCCCTTGGATTGCCGGAAGATTCCGATTCCATAATCGCTTCTAACAGTTCCGGACAGATGCTGTACTGTTTTCCGATCTCCTCGCAATATGCCACGCATTCCGGCGACAGAAACGTATCCGCGCTCTCCGCCTGAAGCTGAAACTGCGCCGCCAGAAAAGTAACTGCAATCAAAGCTGTAAACAGCGCCCATTTTGTCCTTTTTTTCCTCTGCATATGTCTCCTCCAAGAATTCATTGATATAATTTAAGATATGCAATAACTTCCAATTATATCATTCTATGAAAAAATTTCTTTTTTATACCAAATTTAGAAAATTTGCAGAACATTGTTCCAGCTAACTGATTTTTCAATTGACACATACCGATATTTTTGCTAGAATTGAGAAACTAAATATACAACTGATAACCGCACATATTTTTATAAAGAAAGAGAGGATTCCATATGGGAACAATTATCGGCAAAGGAATTACATTCGACGATGTATTGCTCGTTCCGCAGTATTCCGAAGTGACACCCAACATGATTGATTTAACGACATATCTGACCCCTAAAATCCGGTTAAACATCCCTATGATGAGCGCGAGCATGGATACCGTAACGGAACATCGGATGGCAATCGCCATGGCAAGACAGGGCGGCATTGGCATTATCCATAAAAATATGTCCGTTGAAGCTCAGGCGGACGAAGTAGATAAAGTAAAGCGTTCTGAAAACGGCGTCATTACCGATCCATTTTCCTTAAATCCTGAACATACCCTGCGCGATGCCGAAAACTTAATGCGCAAATTCCGCATTTCCGGCGTGCCTATCGTTGAAAAAGGCGGCAAAAAACTGGTTGGCATCATTACAAACCGCGATTTAAAATTTGAAACAGACTTCTCAAAGAAAATCAGTGCATCCATGACATCGGAAAATCTTATTACGGCTCCTACCGGAATCTCTTTAGATGAAGCAAAACAAATCCTTGCAAAAGCAAGAAAAGAAAAACTTCCTCTTGTAGACGAAAATTATAATTTAAAAGGCCTGATTACCATCAAAGACATTGAAAAGCAGATTCGATACCCGCTTTCTGCAAAAGACGATCAGGGAAGGCTGCTTTGCGGAGCGGGAGTCGGCATCACAGGCAATATGATGGAACGCGTCGACGCTCTGGTAAACGCTCACGTAGACGTCATCGTCCTGGATTCGGCCCATGGGCATTCCAAAAATATCATAGAAGCCGTGCGCCAGGTAAAGGACAAGTATCCAAAACTTCCAATTATTGCCGGAAACGTGGCGACTGCAGAAGCGACCAGAGATTTGATCGCGGCAGGAGCGGACGCCATCAAGGTCGGCATCGGTCCCGGCTCTATCTGTACGACCCGCGTAGTCGCCGGCATCGGCGTACCTCAGATGACCGCCATTATGAACTGCTATGAAGTGGCAAAAGAATCGAATACTCCCATTATCGCCGACGGCGGCATCAAATATTCCGGCGACATGACAAAAGCTCTGGCAGGAGGCGCAAGCGTGTGCATGATGGGAAGCATGTTTGCCGGCTGCGACGAATCTCCCGGAACATTTGAACTGTATCAGGGAAGAAAATACAAAGTCTACCGCGGCATGGGTTCCATCGCAGCTATGGAAAACGGCAGCAAAGACCGTTATTTTCAGGAAGACGCCAAAAAACTCGTTCCGGAAGGCGTGGAAGGACGCGTAGCCTATAAGGGAAGCGTGGAAGATACGATTTTCCAGCTGATCGGCGGCATTCGTTCCGGCATGGGATACTGCGGATGTCCCACAATTACAGACCTGCACGAAAAAGCCAAATTTGTCAAAATCTCCGCTGCTTCTTTAAAGGAAAGCCATCCGCACGACATTCATATTACAAAAGAAGCTCCAAATTATTCCATAGAAGAGTAAAAAAAGCGCCACAGGCGCTTTTTTTATAAAATGAATACACAGGGCAAACCGAAACATATTCCAAGCAATGCGCCCGCAACCACGTCTTTTGGAAAATGAACGCCCCCAACCACACGGATACAGGCCAGCAGAATTCCCAAAACTCCGATTGCCACGCCGGCCGGCTGATACACAGAAAAAAATGTCATACCAATGATAAATACAGAAAATACATGGCGGCTTGGAAAGGATTTTCCTTTCGTTTCTTTTTCCATCAGAGGCTGAATGTCGAGCTGTTCATAAGGCCTTGGCGCAGAATGCCATGACCGGAAAGCAGAAATCAAAAGAAACGAACCTGCGGGAATCATCGTGCAAAATACACACTGGTAAAGCTTCCCGCTCCATAACAGAAAAAACAGCAGCGCCGGATAAGAAAGGAAAATAAGGACCGTAATTGCCCTGTCCGCGCCCGTTAAAAGCTTTGCCCACGAATTTTTCCGAAAAGGCTTCGACCATTTTTCATACTGTTCTTTTGTCATATTCCCACGCTCCTTTATTTCGTTTCAGAATATCTCATTTTTTCAAAATATGCAATAAAAAAGTGGAAATGAAAACCATTTCCACTTTTTTCGTCACTCTGCTGACTTTTTACTATTTGACTGATTCTTCTTATTTTTGCCGCCGGCATTTGTGCCGTTATCGTTCGCTCCTTTATCGTCTGTCATATCGTCTACGGCGTCTTCCAAATCATTCCCAATATCTTCCGCTCCGTCAATTACCGCATCGCCGGCGTCTTCCACAGCTCCGGCAGCTCCTGTTCCATTTGCGTCGTTTCCGGTCGTATTGGTTCCATTGGTACTGTTATTCACATCGCCGCCCGTACCTGCGCCATTGTCTGATGCACCGGTTCCATTCTGATTATTTGTTTCATCTACTGCTTCCGTATTTCTATTCGTATTATTGTCCGCACCGTTATCATCCGCCTTATTATTTCTCGTACCGCAGGCTGCAAAGGACGCCAGGGATACGCACATAATACTGCACAAAAGCGCTTTTTTCAGTTTCCTCATAAAAATGATTCCTCCTTCTTTGCTCATGTAAGATTCTCCGGACCGTCAAACCGGGAATCCGGAATTAGTCTGTGCATTTTTTTTATTTTTATACTTTTTTTAAGCTTTCATTTTAGGTTCAAAAATAAGACTGGCAAGATAGCCAAATACCAAAGCTGCGCTGATTCCGACTGCGCTTGCGGTAAAACCGCCCATAAAAATCCCAAGCAGCCCGTCCTGATCTACCGCTTCCCGAATCCCTTTCCATAACGTATTTCCAAATCCAAGAAGCGGAACGGACGCTCCGGCTCCCGCATAATCAATCAGCGGCTGATAAATTCCAATCGCTCCCAGCACGGCTCCGCTGCATACAAGAAGCACCATAATCCGTCCCGGCATCATTTTCGTTTTTTCCATTAAAATCTGAGTCAGGGCGCAAATTACACCGCCAACCCAAAACGCATTGATATAATCCATTGCTACGCCTCCTTTTCCACATGCTCAAGAACGACTCCGTGCGCTATTCCCGGCACGTTTTGTCCTTCGTTAAAGCTCACCGTAGACAACAGCGCGCCGGTGGGAACAAACAGAATTCTCTTTATCTCGCCCTCCGCAAGCCTGGGCAGATAATGCGCGCTTAATGTGACCGCAGAACATCCGCAGCCGGATCCGCCGGATCCCGTCCCCTGCTTTTCTTTATCATAAATTAAAATTCCGCAGTCTTCATGCACTCCCGAAATGTCAATATTTTTCTTTTTCAAAAGACTGATTAATATTTCCTGTCCCACATAGCCCAGGTCTCCGGTAACAATTTTATCATAATCTGAGGGCGTTCTTCCAAAATCCTCCAGATTCTGCGCAATCAAATCCGCGGCGGCCGGCGCCATTGCCGCTCCCATATTCATGGAATCCTTAACGCCCATATCCACGATTTTTCCGGTAGTGACTCCCCTGACCGCCACGCTGCTTCTTTTCCCGGACAAAAGAAACGCTCCGCTTCCGGTAACGGTCCAGGTAGCCGATACGGGCCTTTGATTGGCATATTCCAACGGAAAACGAAACTGCTTTTCCGCGCTTGCAAAATGACTGG
>CATOKN010000075.1 GCA_951800425.1 uncultured Lachnospiraceae bacterium | reverse complement strand
GCCGTGACTGCCAGCATATGTTCCGTATTTCCCATATGGGTTTTCTCATTTTTGTCGGAAATAACGACTGCGCCGATAGCGTCTCCCTGACAGATAATCGTAGCGACTGCCTGAGAACTCATTTCTCCGGTATCGTCCAGCGTAATTTTTACAAAGCCCTCGTCGTCTCTGTTCGCCACAAAATCGGCTCTGTTTTCAATAATGCCTTCCATTTGCTTGCTTAACGGCTTGCCATCGTACTCTTTTTTACCATTGCCCGCTACTGCTACCACGTGATCTCTGTCCGTAATGCAGACCAGATTTCCCGTTGTCTGAGACAGGCTTTCCGCATACTGACCGGCAAACTGTCCCAGCTCTCCAATGGGCGAATATTTTTTGAGAATAATCTCTCCCTGCCTATCTGTAAAAATTTCAAGCGGATCGCCTTCCCGGATTCTCAATGTCCGTCGAATTTCTTTTGGTACGACCACCCTCCCCAAATCGTCTATTCTGCGTACTATGCCTGTTGCCTTCATATGAAAAATTCCTCCATTTATCTTTTTCTGTCGCCCGCTGCGGCGTAATCTCTTATGTTGAGATTAACTTCCTGTGGTGATAGTATTTGTAAATAAAAGAAATTTATTCAAAAATAAAATTCCTTCCTTTACATTTCCCGTTCTTAAAAAACAGTATTTGTAAAAGAAAGAATTTTATGATTTAATCCCGCTTTTCTCCGCAGTCAAACGTCTCGCAATATCTCGCGTAAAAAGACGGCTCCTCGCCTTTTACATACAAATGTGAAACGTCTCCAAATCTGCTGATACGAAAAGACGCGATTCCTTTTCTCCTCTCTTCCGTCATCACTGTCGTTACGGAAGAAGGCGCCGCGCAGAATCCGTGCCACAGCACCATCGGAGAAGCTCCAATCAGATGCCCGAGCAGCACGCATTCCAACGCAAAGTGGCAAAAAAAGGCAATGGTATCCTGATTGGACTGCTTCACCCGGTAAAAATTTCCGTCCCGCACATATCCATGCCGCTCCAGCAGCGCGTCAAAAGACCGGGTCACATTAGAATGCTCCTGCCATACGTTTCCATCCTGCATCAGACTGGTCGAAGCCCATGTATCCTTATCATAATATTCTCTGACGTTCATCCAGTCCTGGGGCAGAAAATCCCAGCAGTTGATGCTGTATCCCTTGTCCGGCCGTATGACTTTAGCCGGAAATTCCTGCAGCCAGCCGCATTCTTCGGCCTGCATATGCTTTTTTTTCAATGTCGGAGCCGCCGTATCCTTTGCCCGGCCCAACGGAGAAACATAACACGTATCAATTTTTTCACCTGCAAGATACTCTGCAAGATACTCTGCTTCCCGAAAGCCTTTTTCTGTCAGAGAATCTTTTTCATAATCCGGCTCTCCATGCCGTATAAAAAGCAGTCTCATTTTTTACCTTTTCCTTCTATAATATTGTCATTCCATTTACTGGCAAAGCTCGCACATCTGCTGCCATTTCTTTTCCATATCGGCCACCAGCGCAAACTGCGTCCGGCAGCGTTCAAGATTGTGCTTTTCTCTCGAAATCTTAAAGTAAACGTCTCCCTCAAGATAGTCGGCCAAAAACCGCATACCGCATTCGATTGTCATCATTTTGGCTCCCATTGGCAGAACTTTGACTTCGTTTGGCGTCAGTCTTCCGCCGCAGCCCTCTAAAAATCCTTTGACATAAATTTCAAACAGTTCCAGCGATAAGGAAACTTTTGATACGTCCGGCTCGTCTTCCGCAGCCGTATTTGCGCCAAACCGAATCGCGTCTCCAAAATCATGCGCGGAAAGTCCCGGCATTACCGTGTCCAAATCGATGACGCAGATTGCCTTATGCGTATCGGAGTCAATCATAATGTTATTTAATTTTGTATCGTTGTGGGTTACGCGAAGCGGAAGATCGCCTTTTGCAAGCATATCGTGAAGCTCGGACAATTCTTTGCTTCTTTCCCGTACAAATGCAATTTCCGGCCCTACTTCGGCAACTCTTCCTTTTACATCCTCTTCAATTGCCTTTTCCAAATCGCGATAGCGTTTTGCCGTATTGTGGAAATTCGGAATCGTCTCATGCAGCGTATCCGCCGGGAAATTTGCAAGCTTTGCCTGGAAATTTCCAAAAGCTACCGCACTCTGGTAAAAGTCTTCCTTACTTTCAACCGCGTCAAACGTCTGCGCGCCTTCAATAAAATCATATACGCGCCATTTATTGCCTTCTTCGTCCGTATAATAAGACTTTCCGTCGTTTGTCATAACTACCGTCAAAGTCTCCCTGGCAGGATCGCCGCCCGTACGTACAATCTCTTCCCGCAGATAAGAAGTGACGTTTAAAATATTTTCCATCAACTGATCCGTATCTTTAAAAATCGTCGTATTGATTCCCTGTAAAATATATTTCTTATCATCCGCCATCTGCGCCAGATAGGTATGGTTGATATGTCCGCTGCCATACGGCTCTATGGAGGCAATATCTCCTTCTACCTGAAACTGCTTTAAAATATTTTTCTTTTCCATTTGTACCTCTTCCTCCCTATGCTTCCCACAATTGATCCGGATAAACGCCGTTTGCCTTAAAATCTGCAATTGCTTTCATCACCGTTTCTTTATCTTCTTTATAAGTTACTCCGTACCAGCGGTCTTCGGATTTTAATACGGTAACGACAGCCTTTTTCTCCTCCATAAGCTGCTGTACGGCTGAGGGAAGGAAAAATTCGCATTTTAAAGGATTTTCTTTTAAATTTTCTTCCAGAAACGCCGGGAAGCGTTTCTCAAGCTCCTCCATCAGATTCTGCTCAAATCCCCACATATTCATGGAAGCAGTGCTTCCTTCCGGAATCGTCACCCACGTCGCTCCGTCGTCTTCCGTATAGGCCGTCACGTCTCCCCGCTTTTCAATACGCGTACGCTCGTGAATTTCCACAAGATGTCCTTCCTCGTCTATCTGGCAGACGCCTCTTGCCACATGGCCGTTTTCTGTCAGCGTATTTTCCATGATATAGCCGACCATAACATACTGATACGTATCGCCTGTCTTTGGCTGGCTTAAATAATCGTAAATTACTTCAAACGCGTGACGTCCGTAAAAATCATCCGCATTGATAACCGCAAACGGTCCGTCCACCTTATCCTTGCAGCAAAGCACCGCGTGTCCCGTGCCAAATGGCTTTACTCTTCCCTCCGGCGCTTCAAATCCGTCTGGCAGAGCGGTCAGCTCCTGATATGCGTATTCTACCTTCATGCGCTTTGCAATCCTGTCTCCCACGCATTCTTTGAATACTTCTTCATTTTCCTTTTTGATGATAAAAATCACCTTTTCAAATCCTGCCAGCATGGCGTCATATACCGAAAAATCCAAAATTACATGACCTGCCTGATCCATCGGATCCATCTGCTTTAATCCTCCGTAACGGCTTCCCATCCCCGCGGCCATTACAACTAATACCGGTTTGTTCAAAATAATGTCCTCCTTTTAAAATCTATCCTGCCAAATGGTTATCTTTTCTTTTTCACTACTTTGGAAAACTTCGCGCTTAGTACTTTTTTTCCGTTTATCATTTTATATGATTTTATTTTGTAATAAGCCGTTTTTCCTTTTTTTGCTTTTTTATCCAAATATTTCTTTGTTCCCGCTTTTTTTATCTCCGCGATCTTCTTATATCCTTTGTTTTTCTTATAAGAACGATAAATCAGATAACCGTCTGCGCCGTCTGCCTTCTTCCAGCTTAACTGAATGCCCTTTTTCACTTTTTTCGCTTTTGGGCTTTTGGGCTCGTCAGGAGCTTTCGCCGGGTTCCTTGTCGCCGGCGGACAGTCAGTAGCTTTCCCAACAAAATATGCATTCAGTTCCGTATCCTTTTGAATGGAAAACGTATACGTCATTTCCTTTGATACCCGAACGCTTCCCTCATACCAGCCGGCAAAAACATATCCATTGTTCGGCTCTGCCACAACTGTAACAGGATCCTGATAAGATGCCTCCGTTACACTGCAGGATACCGTTCCTCCGTATTTAGCTGTCACGCTTACTTTAAATTTCTTCTTTGCAAACCTTGCCGTAAGCTTCGTTTCTCCGGTCACTGAAAACGTATATTCCGGCTCCATGGAAACGGGTTCTTCACTGTCTTCCAAAAACCATCCGGCAAAGTCATAGCCTGTTTTTGGCGCTGCCGTAACCGTAACCGAATCCTCATAAACGGCTTCTTCCACATCACAGGACGCCGTTCCTCCGTCCTCAGCCGTCAGGCTTACCTGAAACTTCTTCTTTTCAAACTTAGCCGTAAGCTTCTTTCCTTCCATTACTACAAACGTATATTCCGGCTCCATGGAAACAGGTTCTTCACTGTCTCCCAAAAACCATCCGGCAAAAGCATATCCGGCTTTTGGCGCTGCCGTAACCGTAACTTCATCTCCAGGCGTCGCCTCCTGCGGCATGCCTGTCACAGTTCCTTCTTCTTCGTTATCGCTGCCCGCAATTTCTGTTCCGGCAACCGGATCCGCCTGAATTTTAAAACTATAAACAGAATGCGGTTCTAAAGTGTATAGAAAACTGCTGCTATCCGCAGTTTCCGATGTTTTTTCCACTGCAACTTTATTCGGTTCGTTTAACGTATTCGCATCGTCAACATTATCCGAACCCATAGACCATATTTCCACCGCTCTGCCGGTCAGATCTCTGCCCGCTATGGAAAGCTCCACAGCCGAAGCGCTCTCTTTTTTGTTGTTTATTACCATGATGTATGTATTTCCAACGTCGTCTTTCGTCGTGTATACGTTCAGGTTATTTACCGCGCCTGCGCCGCTTCCGGTAAATACTTCGTTTCCTGTAACCGTTTCGCTCACCTGCAGATTTCCTGTCATCTCATTAAAAATCGAGAAAAGACGGGCCGACGGAGTGGAAACAAACGCATTGCCGTTCTCTCCCTCATGGCACTGAATGACGCACTGCTGCCACGCTCCAAGGTTATCGCTTCCAGACGCAAAATCCACCAGACAGTGTTTATTCTGGTATGCAGCGCCGGAATTGACGCAGTCCACCATGTGGTTGGCAATATAAATCGCATGGCCAAGAGACGTCTGATAATTGCTTGCCGGGCTGACGCTTAAAATTCCAAATTCTGAAACCGCCACTTTCTTTTTGTCATCTCCGGAAACCGTATGCATTTTATTTTTATAAGTCGCTATATTATTGGAGAAATTTTTCGCTTTCACCAGAGAATCTTCGTAACTGGCAACGCCGCTGCTGTAAGGATGAATGATAACTCCGTCATATTTGTTATCGAATCCTTTCTGATGCATTTTATCAATAAATTCGTTCTGCAGTCTGTCAACAATGCCGGAGTAAAGCTCTATCTTCGGATCGACCGCTTTCATCGCCTCGTAATAATCAACAAATCCCGCCTGATCCGTCTTGTAATTGCAGGTGATTTCCTGACCCGCCTGCGGTATATTGCCATTTGTACCGTCGCCAAAAGAGATCTTTCCCGTTTCGTAATCAAATGTACATACGTTTGCCGCTCCCGCGCCATCCAAAGATTCCACAATCTCCCATTTCGTCCCGGCTACAAATACTTCCGCCGAATCCTCTACAACCGGAAGATAATATACGTAGCGCTCTTCATTTGGATTGCCGTCGCTCTTAGACGCGTTGGCTCTCCAGTCTCCCTTTTTCGCAACCCTGTTATTTGTCTGGTAATAGCTTCTCTGACCGGAAATCGTCATAACGTCGCCTTCAATATAAAGATCCACGGTGCCTTTGTTCTCCTGGCTTACGCCTGACATCCAGTAGTTTTGTCCCGTATCGCTGAATTCATTTCCAAGCTCGAAACGGGTAACGCCGTAAGGCTCTTCATGCCCGTTTTCAGCGCGCACCGCCGCCCAGTCCGTGCCCCCGTTTGGATTGCTGCCGTCATTGGGAGCGTTTAAGTATTCTACCAAATCCGCCGCATCCTGGGGAGTTCCCCTGCCCAGACCATAAACGAAAATCGCGTCCGCGTTCAAATCGTCATAAATCCAGGTCATCGCTTCATCCACGCCAAACGCCGGGTCTACCGGAACTTCCCCTGCATTGGAGTAAAAATTGTTCCCGGCAATCGTCGTCGTTCTGTCCGCTTCGTCTCCAATCGTATCTTTCCAGGTAAACAGGTTGGAAACCGTTCCGCCCGGATAACGCACCGAGCCAAATTTCGCTTCTTTTACAAGCGCTCCAAACGCATCGTTCATTTTATGATTTTCTTTATCCCAGGTTCCATAACCATATTTATGATAACGATGGTTGATGCCGAACATAGCGGATGGAATTTCACGAATTACATCTGTCGTATCCGCTTCAATTGCAACCGGCGTCTGGCTCTCAACTGCACGTATGGCATTCGTAAGCTCAGTTATCATAGCTTCTAATGCCGCAAGATCCGCCGATTCATCGGCCAGGATTCCCTCTGCTTTCTCAATTGCCGCTTTCAATTGAACGGAAACCTCGTCCGTACCGTCGGCTCCAAGCTCCCTTGCGCTTTCAATCAGCTCTTCCAGCCGGCTCCTCTACTGCTGTATACGGATGACATCGCCGTGCAGATCATAAATTGCTTTTACCGTATCTGCGTCAATGACTTTATTGTAATAACGGATCTCATCCATAACGCCGTTGATTGCGGGATTATCCGCATTGAGCCTGTGGGCTCCTACGCGGATATTTCCGCTTCCGTTTACAAGGCTTCCCGTAAGCGTTACTTCATTCGTCTTAACCCCGTCCAGATAAAAATATGCTTTTCTTGTGCCGCCTCCCGCAGCGTCTACGGCAAGCATCACATGATGCCATTCGTCTCTCTGGATAGTCTGGCTTCCATAACGATTTGTCGCGTCCAAATACGTTCCGATTTTGCCGCTGCCTCCAATCGTAAGAATCGCTCTGCCGTTTCCGTTGCCGTCTCCTTCCTGATGGAAAATACTCGTGTTATCCTCAGCGCCTGGCATTGCATTCATCTTCAGCCAAAGCCCGATTGTAAAAGCGCTCGAGGCCTGCAGGCCCTGATTTGCTCCCACAAGATTTAACGTAAGATAAGAATTACTGTTTCCGCCAAAAGACGCCGCCGCATGAGCGTCTACTCCCGCAGCGTTCTCTAACGTCACGCCGCTTCCTGTTATCACCGCGCGAACCGCCTGATCGGACGCTTTGTTTGCAAGCTGCTCCTCCTGTGTATTTCCCTCAAACGTCCAGTATCCGATCAGACCGTCATCCGGATTGCTTTCCGCCGCCCATGTCATTGCCGCATAATCTGTCTGCAAAACGCCGCATGCCGTTACGCATAGCGCCAGCGCTGCCGCAGCTATGCGTTTCCATAATTTTTTCATACATTCCTCCTTATGCTAAAAATAAAACCACTCTGCTATGGTACTATTCTAACATATTTATCGTATGATTTTCAATGTTTTATGGACATCATGCACAACTTTTTATCATTTATTTACAGACAGCAAACGATTATTCCTGTATTTCCCGGATCAGATTGATCATCTCGATTGCCCCCACAGCACAGTCAAATCCTTTATTTCCGGCTTTGCTTCCGGCCCTCTCAATCGCCTGTTCAATATTGTCCGTCGTCAATACGCCAAACATCACCGGAATTCCCGTCTGCAGGGAAATCTGCGCAATTCCCTTCGATACCTCGGCGCATACGTAGTCATAATGCGTCGTTGCTCCGCGAATCACCGCTCCCAGGCAAATCACCGCGTCATATTTTCCGCTTTTTGCCATTTTCTGAGCAATCAGGGGAATTTCAAACGCGCCCGGCACCCACGCCACGTCAATCTGATC
>CATOKN010000074.1 GCA_951800425.1 uncultured Lachnospiraceae bacterium | reverse complement strand
GAATTGATCCGCATCATACGGACGATGGAAGATGAAATATTGACGGACGCTACCGGAAAGAAAAACGGAAGAGGCGCCTATCTCTGCCCGACGCAGGAGTGCTTTCGTCTGGCAGTGAAAAACAAAGGCCTGGAGCGTTCATTAAAAACTGCGGTTCCGAAAGAAGTTTATTTAGAATTTGAAAAGGAGTTGGAAAAAATTGGTGACAGATAAAGCGTTGTCCATGCTTGGAATTGCAGCTAAGGCAGGAAAAGTTGCAAGCGGCGAATTTTCTACGGAACGCGCGGTAAAGACGCATAAGGCACATCTTGTCATTGTCGCGGAGGATGCGTCGGAAAATACAAAAAAAATGTTTCGAAATATGTGCGGTTTTTATAAAGTGGAGATTGTTTTTTATGCAAGCAAGGAAAGCCTGGGGCACTGCATCGGAAAAGAATACAGGTCATCTCTGGCGGTAACGGACGAAGGGCTTGCAAAGACAGTGCAAAAAAAGCTTGCGCAGACAACAACTGAATAATGGAGGAGTAAGTATATGGCAAAAGTCAAAGTATATGAACTTGCAAAAGAATTGAATATTGGATCAAAGGAAATCATAAACTTTTTATCTGAGAAGAATATAAAAGTAACGAGTCACATGAATAATCTAGATGAATCTTCTGCGGAACTCGTTAGAAACAAATATGTAAAAAAGGAGACGAAGACAATTACGAAGCCAGAATCAGAAATAAAGACAAAAGAAGAAACCGCAGCCGCAGAGCCGGCAGCCAGACCCAGGAAGAAAAAGAGCATAACTGCCGTTTTCAATCCGCAGAACAGCCAGCAGGGATTGAAACGTCAGCCAAGGCCCCAGCAGCGCAGACCCAAAGAGCGTTTGCATCAGGAGCGTTTGGCTACGGCGCAAACGAAGCCGCAGCCGATTTCGGAAAAATCAAAAGCAGTTCCTCCAAAAGCGCCGGCGGCGCCTGTAAAACCGGAAGCGGCTCCGGTAAAGCCCGTTTTGACTCCGCAAAAACCATTTGAAGCGCCCGAACAGCCTAAAATAGAAAAACCGGCGGCGGACGTGTCGGTAAAACCGGTTGAGCAGCCGGCGGCAAAGCCGGAAGCAAAGGCAGAAGAAGTAAAAAAACCGGCTCCGGTACAGAATGTATATGCCATGGAACGCGCAAAAGCGGCGCAAAAGGCGGCTCAGGCTGCCGCAAAGCCGGCGGCCCGCCCGCAAAACGACAGACCGCAGGGCAATCGGAATAATAACCGTTATGCAGGCAATCGGGAAAACCGTTTTCAGACAGACAGACCACAGGGAGGCCGGAATGAAAACCGCCCTTATGGCGGAAACCGTCCTCAGGGAGAGCGCGGAGGAAGAACAGGTGACAAAAACAATCAGAAGAATTATCAGAATAATCGGCCTAATTCCGGTCATAATCAAGGTGAAAGAGGTAACCGTGGATTCCATTCAAATCGCCCGAAAGAATTTAAAGGAAAATTAGACCGGGAAATCAGTAAATTTAACAAAGAGTCTTCCGTAAATGCAGAAGAACTCAGAGGAAAAGAGACGAGAGAGCGCGGCGAAAACCGGAAGAATAACAATAACCGGAAACAGGATCGCGACAAGCTGGGCAAAAAGCAGGAACGCTATATCAATTTAGAAAAACATGGCGGAAGAAAGAAGCCGCAGCAGCAGCCCAGGCAGGAAAAGACGGAAGAGGCTATCAAGAGCATTATTCTGCCGGAACGGCTTACCATTAAAGAACTTGCGGATAAAATGAAAATCCAGGCGGCAGTCATCGTAAAGAAGCTGTTCCTGAAAGGAACCATGGTGACGGTAAATCAGGAAGTGGACTACGATACGGCGGAAGAAATTGCACTGGAATTTAACTGCATTGCGGAGCAGGAAGAAAAAATTGACGTGATTGCGGAGCTTTTGAAAGAAGACGTGGAGGAAGAAAGCGCCCTGATCCCCCGTCCGCCCGTTGTCTGCGTTATGGGACACGTTGACCATGGAAAGACGTCTCTTTTGGACGCCATTCGTTCCACAAGGGTGACGGATCGGGAAGCGGGAGGAATTACGCAGCATATTGGAGCCTCCGTCGTTTCCATCAACAATCAGAACATCACATTTTTGGATACGCCGGGACATGAAGCGTTTACCGCAATGCGGATGCGCGGCGCGAATGCCACAGACATTGCAATTCTCGTAGTCGCGGCAGACGACGGCGTTATGCCGCAGACTGTGGAGGCAATCAATCATGCAAAAGCGGCGGATATTGAAATTATTGTAGCCGTCAATAAGATTGACAAACCAAACGCAAATATTGAACGCGTGAAGCAGGAGCTTTCTGAATATGAACTGATTCCGGAGGACTGGGGCGGCAGCACGATTTTCTGTCCGGTTTCTGCGCATACCCGCGAGGGAATCGACAATCTGCTGGAAATGATCCTTTTGACAGCGGAGGTATGCGAATTAAAGGCAAATCCAAATCGGAACGCCAGAGGACTCGTCATTGAGGCACAGCTGGACAAGGGGCGCGGAGCCGTTGCGACAATTCTGGTGCAAAAAGGCACATTGCGCGTGGGAGAGCCGGTCGCCTGTGGAAGCTGTTATGGAAAAGTGCGCGCCATGGTGGACGATAAGGGCAGAAGAGTAAAAGAAGTCGGCCCGTCCATGCCGGTCGAAATCCTTGGATTAAGCGGCGTGCCAAACGCGGGAGAAGTATTTGTTTCCACGGACACCGAAAAAGAAGCGAGAAGCTTTGCCGAGACGTTTATTTCCGAGGGAAAAGAGAAATTATTGGAAGAAACAAAAGCAAAGATGTCTTTGGACGATTTGTTCAGCCAGATAAAATCCGGCAATGTCAAGGAGCTTGATTTGATTGTAAAAGCAGACGTACAGGGTTCCGTAGAAGCTGTAAAACAGAGTCTTGAGAAACTGTCGAACGAGGAAGTCGTTGTCAAAACGATTCATGGCGGCGTTGGTTCCATCAACGAGTCGGATGTAACTCTGGCTTCTGCGTCTAACGCGATTATCATTGGATTTAACGTCCGTCCGGATGTGATGGCAAAAGCAACGGCTGAGCGCGAGGGCGTAGACATCCGGCTTTACAAAGTCATCTATAATGCGATTGAAGACGTAGAGGCGGCAATGAAAGGCATGCTGGATCCTGTCTTTGAAGAAAAGATTTTAGGCCATGCGGAAGTGCGCCAGATATTCAAAGCGTCCGGCATTGGAAATATTGCAGGATCTTATATTTTGGACGGTACGTTTGAGCGCGGCTGTAAAGTTCGCGTAAGCCGTGAAGGAAAGCAGATTTTCGAAGGGGATCTGGCGTCTCTGAAGCGGTTTAAGGACGATGTAAAAGAAGTTCGGGCAGGATATGAATGCGGTCTTGTTCTGGATGGATTTAACGATATTCTGGAGCTTGACCAGATTGAGGCGTATAAAATGGTAGAGGTTCCAAGGTAACGACAGAAATGGAGCATAGTAAGAATGAGAAAAAACAGTATTAAAAATACCAGGATTAACGGGGAGGTCATGCGTGAATTAAGCAATATTATCCGCGGAGAAATCAAAGATCCGCGAATTCATCCCATGACCAGCGTAGTCGCAGTAGAAGTGGCGCCGGATCTTAAAACATGCAAGGCTTATGTCAGCGTGCTTGGTGATGAAAAAGCGCAGGAAGATACTTTGACGGGGTTAAAAAGCGCGGAAGGATATATCCGTACTAAGCTGGCAAAAAATGTGAATTTACGAAATACGCCGGAAATCCGCTTTATTTTGGATCAGTCGATTGCGTATGGCGTAACGATGTCCAAAAAAATTGACGAAGTCAACAGGAGGCAGGAAGAATGAAAAATTTTGCCTCACAGCTTGCGGGAGTCAAAACGGCGGCCATAGCGGGCCATGTCAGGCCGGACGGGGACTGCGTCGGTTCCTGTCTGGCAACGTATCTGTATATAAAAAACTGTTTTCCGGAAATTGAAGTCACGCTTTATCTGGAAGCAATTCCCAATAAATTTAAATTTTTGTCCGGAGCCGATGAAATCGCCTCTTTCTGCGGCGAAGAAAAAACGTATGATTTGTTTATTGCGCAGGATTGCGGAGACGAAGAGAGACTCGGCGGCGTCGCGGCGTATTTCAAAACGGCGGCGAAAACCATTTGCGTGGATCATCACGTCAGCAACAAAAGCTTTGCGGATGAAAATTATATTTTTCCAACGGCAAGCTCCACGTCCGAGCTGGTGTTTGAATTAATCGGAGAAGAAAACATCACAAAAAAAATTGCAGAATGCATCTATCTGGGGATTGTACATGATACGGGCGTATTCCAGTATTCCTGTACTTCTGCAAAGACGATGGAAATTGCCGGAAAGCTGATGGAGACCGGAATTGATTTTTCCTGGATTGTAGACGATACGTTTTATACAAAGACGTTTGAACAAAATCAGATTTTAGGAAAGGCGCTGCTTAACAGCAGACGTTTTTTAGAGGGCAGAGTAATTGCCACCGTGATTACGCGTCCGGATATGGAAGAGTTTCATGTGCTTCCAAGGCATCTGGACGGCATTGTAAATCAGCTTCGAATTACCAGGGGCGCGGAGGCCGCCGTTTTCTTATACGAAAATGAAGACGGCTCTTATAAAGTCAGCACGCGTTCGAATGGTCTTGTGGATGTGGCGAAGCTGGCGATGCGGTTTGGCGGCGGCGGCCATGCAAGAGCGGCGGGATTTTCCATGGAGGGCAATCCCGAAAACATCCTTGCCGTGATTATAGATGAAATCAAAAAACAACTTTAGGATAAAGAAATGGACGGAATACTCAATGTATACAAAGAAGCGGGCTTTACTTCTTTTGATGTTGTGGCAAAGCTGCGCGGCATATTAAAACAGAAAAAGATTGGACATACGGGGACTTTGGATCCGGATGCGGAAGGGGCGCTTCCCGTCTGTATTGGAACGGCGACGAAAGTCTGCGAATATCTGACCGGAAAGGATAAAGTCTACCGGGCTAAGCTTCATCTGGGGATTACGACGGATACCCAGGATATATCCGGCAATTGTCTGAAAAAACAGGACTGCCGTATCAGCGAGGAACGCTTAAGGGAAATTATCAGCGGCTTTACAGGCAGAATTAGGCAGATTCCTCCCATGTACTCCGCGCTGAAAGTCAATGGACAAAAGCTCTGCGATCTGGCGAGAAAAGGCATAGAGGTAGAGCGAAGCGCAAGAGAAGTAGAAATATATTCGATTGAAATTCTTTCGGTCGATTTGCCGTTTGCCACGATGCAGGTTCACTGTTCCAAAGGAACCTACATCCGCACGCTCTGCCAGGATATAGGAGAGGCCGCCGGATGCGGAGGATGCATGGAAAAGCTTCTTCGGGTAAAATCCGGCAGATTTTCGGCAGAGGATGCATATCGCTTAAAGGAAATAGAAAACATAGCAAAAGGCGTCGATGAGCGAGGAAGAAGCCTTTTGGATATTCTCGTTCCGACAGACGCTGTATTAACAGATTATCCAGGCGTTTTTGCAAGGCCCGGAACGGAAAAGATTTTGATAAACGGCGGTCGTATTGCTCCTGGCCAGACGCTTTGTGAGGGCGTATTTGCTCCGGGACTTTACAGAGTATATGACGCGTTGGGCAGGTTTATCGGATTATACCGTTATGATACGGTTCGAAAAGAATTAAAGCCGGAAAAAATGTTTTTTAAGCGGCTTGATTAGGATGAGTGGCATGATATATATCAAAAATACAACGGAGTTTCAGATTCCAGACGATACCGTAGTGTCTCTGGGAAAATTTGACGGCATGCACAGGGGGCATGGACGTCTTATGGAATATCTGGAGGAAAAAAAGAAATCAGGACTGAAAACGGTGATTTTTACGTTTGATATTCCTCCAAAGCAAAGAATTGAAGGGCGAAGCCAGAGCAAAGTCCTTACGACAAATGAAGAAAGAATGCAGATGTTTGCCAGACAGCAGACAGACTATCTGCTGGAGTGTCCGTTTACGCCTGAGATTATGAAAATGGAGCCGGAAGCATTTGTGGAATGGCTTGTGGAGCGTTTGCATGTAAAAAGTTTTGTCGTTGGAACTGATTTTCGCTTTGGATATAACAGAAAAGGGGATTACCGGCTTTTAAAGATGCTGGCGGATGCGTATGGATACGAAGTGGAAGTCGTTCATAAAGTGCAGGAGGACGGAAGAGGCATTAGCAGTACGTTTATTCGGGAAGAGATTTTAGCCGGAAGAATGGAAAAAGCGAACCGGCTTTTGGGATATTGCTATTTTGTACAGGGAATCGTGGCGCATGGAAACGAGATTGGACGAAGCCTTCTCCATATGCCGACGGCCAACCTTTTGCCCGCCGAAGAAAAGCTTCTGCCTCCCTGCGGCGTATACGTTACACGGACAAGCATAGAAAGCAGGCCGGGAAATGAGTTCGGAGGCATTACCAATGTGGGGAAAAAGCCTACGATAGCGGGAAGTCATCCAATAGGAGTAGAAACGCATCTGTTTGACTTTGACGGCCGGATTTACGGAGAAAAAATAAAAGTAGAGTTTTTGACGATGGTCCGGGGAGAAAAAAAATTTGATTCTCTGGAAAAATTAAAGGAACAGATGTATAAAGATCGAGAATTTGGAATAAAATATTACGCAAATATTACAAATATATGTTGACATTGTTATGTACTCTTGCTATACTTCTAACAGTAAAATGATTACGCATGGAAAAGACCTTAGGAGGAATTATGAAATTCAGACATAAGAAATTAACAGGTTTGTTTACGGCAGGAGCGCTTATCATAACAATGTCTGTTCAGACGGGAGCGGCAGTATCCGGAATCAGCGCCGGAATTTCCGAGAAGATTGCGGAGAGCATGGAGAACAGTACCGATGTCAATGCAGGAATATCTTCTGCTCTGGCGTCCTGTATTGATGTATCCATGGCAAAGGCTTCCATTTCTTCCGGAGAGAATGCGGTTACGTCTTCCGGAAGACAGGATACGGTATGCGGATATACAAATCTTGGCATTGCCAACGTAGAGAGCAATTTGAACGTACGAAAAGAAGCGGGAGAAGAGTCGGAACTCGTCGGAAAGCTTCCAAGGGATGCCGGATGTGAAATTTTGAAAACAGAAGGAGAATGGACGCAGATTCAGTCCGGAGAAGTAACCGGATATGTAAAAGGCGAGTTTTTATTGACGGGAAAAGCAGCGAGAGATTATGCGCCGCAAATTGCTTCTGAAATTGCGACCTGTACGACGGATACGCTTCGCGTAAGGCAGGAGCCGAACACAGAATGCGATATTCTGGCCCTGATGCCAAAAGGGGAAGAAGTAGAGGTTATGGAAGATTTGGGCGAATGGCTGAAAGTTACAGTCGACAGCGAAGTGGGATATGTCAGCTCGGATTACGTGTCTGTTTCCAATGAACTGACAAAAGCCATGACGATGACGGAAGTAAAGTATGGACAAGGCGTCTCTGACGTAAAAGTAGATTTGGTATCTTATGCCTGTCAGTTTGTCGGAAATCCATATGTATGGGGCGGCACCAGCCTGACCCATGGCGCGGATTGCTCTGGTTTTACGATGTCCATCTTTGCAAAATACGGCATTTATCTGCCGCATTCTTCTGCGGCGCAGTCAGGTTACGGCAGAAGGATCAGCGCGGGCGAAGCGCAGCCGGGAGATTTGTTCTTCTATGGCAGCGGAGGAGGAATCAATCACGTTGCAATCTATATCGGCAACGGCCAGATTGTACATGCCAGCAATCAGAGGACGGGCATTAAGATTTCAAACGCATTTTACCGTTCCCCGGTTTGCGTAGTCAGGTTATTAAATTAGAACAGGAAGATAGAAACAATGGGCGCATCTGCTTCTGTTTTGAAGCCGGTGCGCTTTTC
>CATOKN010000073.1 GCA_951800425.1 uncultured Lachnospiraceae bacterium | reverse complement strand
CTTGAAGACGGCATAACCATGGCGTATGGCGTCCATTTCGAAAGATCGTCAAAAGAAAAGGTTGTAACGATCATAGTGCTGCACAAAGTGGCGCAGATAAAAATGTATCCTTCGATTCCGGAAGAATGAAAAAATGCTGCGGCAAATACCACGAGAATGAAAAGCATGGATTTTGCATTGTGTTTGATATTATAAAAATCTTTCAAAATAAATCCTTTCATTTCATGCGTTCTCCTTTCACATATATCATTAAAATATCGTCGATGGAAGCGTCGTCCACAATTGCGGCTTTGTATTTTTTCCTGGCCAGCTCCTTGTTTTGGACGAGTACATTCCATTGAAAATGGTCTTTTTGAACGGCCAGAATTTCGTTTTTATCTATCTGGCCAAGCATAGACTCGCCGCATCGGAGAATGCCGTAATGATAGCGCAGCTCGTCTTTTTTTCTGCAGAACAGAAGTTTTCCCTGGTGCAAAAACGCAATATAATCGGCAATTTTTTCCAAATCCGTCGTAATATGGGAAGACATTAAAATTGAGTGATCGTCATTCTCTACAAATTCTAAAAATACATCTAAAATGTCTGAGCGCATAACCGGATCCAGCCCGCTTGTGGCTTCGTCTAAAATCAGCAGCTTTGGCCGGTGGGAAAGAGCGGCGGCAATACATAATTTCATTTTCATGCCTTTGGAAAAGGTTTTTATTTCTTTATCAGAAGCGAGTTCAAATCGGTTCAGATAACCTTGATACAGACGATCGTCCCACTGCCGGTAGGACGCTTTTAAAATTTTTCCGATGTTTGCGGGAGTCAGCGTTTCATAAAAGCTAATGCCGTCAAACACAACGCCGATTTCTTCTTTTAATTTTTTAGAAGAAGATAAGCTGTTTCCCCAAAAAGAAACGGTTCCGGCATCCTTTTTGACAAGATCTAAAAGAGCGCGAATCGTCGTGCTTTTTCCGGCTCCGTTTTCGCCAACCATTCCCATAATCGTTCCTTTTGGAATAGAAAATGAAATATGATCCAAAGTAAAGCCGTCGTATTTTTTCGTCAGATTTTTTACCTGTAAAATTTCTTCCATACTTATTCCTCCTCCTGGTAAAACATGGTTAGAAGTTCAATCAGCTTATTTAAGGAAATGCCGCTGGTGCGGCCGATTTCCGCTGCCTGCGTCAAATGTTCTTCTGCCAGCCTCTGCTGCTCTTCCTGATAAAAGTCTTTGTTCTGTGCGGATACATAGCTTCCGCGTCCGACCGTTGTTTCAATAAAGCCGTCCCGTTGCAAATCTTCATATGCTTTCTGTACGGTTATCACGCTTACATGTATCAATCTGGCCAGAGAGCGCATGGAGGGGAGCGCGTCGCCTGTCTGTAATTCTCCGCTCATAATCATCGCCTTTATCTGGGAGGTAATCTGTTCGTAAATTGGTTTTCCGGTATTGCTGCTGATAATAATTTCCACAGAACGTCTCCTTGTGCATATAATGTACTTGTTGTATAAGTACATTATATGCAATAAAAACGGATTTGTCAATAAAATGAGAAAAAATTACAACAAAGAAATTATAAAAACAAAACGGCATGGACATACTTATAAGAAGTCAAACTCAGGAGGTATGAAAAAATGTTGGAACATTCCATGTTATATCCGGTAGCAACCGTATCCAGGCGGCTTTCTTCCATGGACGGTATGTGGAAATTTTGCCTGGACGGACAGGGGGCCGGGGAGAAAGAAAACTGGGGCGGGGGCATTCCGGGAAAAGATTTGATTCCGGTGCCCGCAAGCTTTCAGGATTTTTATACGGAAAAAGACGTCCGTGAATTTGCGGGCGATTTCTGGTATGAAAAGGACGCGTTTGTGCCGGGAGAATGGAAAGATAAGCGCGTATTCCTCCGGTTTGGAGCGGCGACGCATCGGGCGGCCGTTTATGTAAACGGAAAAAAAATTACCGAGCATGAGGGCGGGTTTCTTCCGTTTCTGGCAGATATAACGGACGCGGTTTCGTACGATTCGTATAATAAAATCGTAGTAAAAGTCAACAACGAATTGACGGTAACGAACATTCCCTGTGGGGAAACCTGTGTGCTTCCGAATGGAAAAAAGATGAATAAGCCCTATTTTGATTTCTTTAATTATGCCGGTCTTCAGCGTTCTGTGCATTTGCTTGCCATACCAAAGGAACACGTCTTTGATTTTGATTTGGACTATGAGATTTCCGGAAAAAATGCGAAAATCAGGTATTCGGTGAAAACGACGGGAGAGCATCCCGTTTCCGTTTCCCTGTTGGATGAAAAAGGAGTGGAAGTGGCGTCTTCAGAGGGAAAAGACGGAGTTATAGACGTAGCGGACGCCAGACTCTGGCAGGTGAGAAACGCGTATTTGTACCATTTGATCATCCGCATTACGGACGACGACGGAATTGTAGATGAATATGGACAAAAAATCGGAATCCGTACGATTCAAATCAAAGGAACGTCAATTCTTGTCAACGGCGAGCCTGTGTATTTGAAAGGATTTGGAAAGCATGAAGATTGCGACGTTGTGGGACGGGGATTTCATATCGGCATGATGAAGCGTGATTTTGAGCTGATGAAATGGATTGGAGCAAATTCCTTTCGGACGGCCCATTATCCGTACAGCGAAGAAATTTACCAGATGGCGGATGAAGAAGGGTTTCTGGTTATTGACGAAGTGGCGGCCGTTGGAATGTTTGAAAGCCTGATGAATTTTATGGAAGCAAGCACGGGAAAGAAAACGGCGTTTTTTGAAAAAGAGACGACGCCTCTTCTGTTAAAAGCGCACAAGAAAGCGATTGAGGAGCTGATTGCAAGGGACAAAAACCATCCCTGCGTCATTGCCTGGAGTCTTTTGAATGAACCGGAGACGACGAATGAAGCGGCGGTTCCGTATTTTAAGGAAGTCTTTGACTGGGCGCACGAGCTGGATGTTCAGAAACGTCCAAGGACATTTGCTTTGATTATGAATTCCGTGCCGGGTGAGTGCAAATGCTATGCGTTCAGCGACATCATTGCGCTGAACCGTTATTACGGCTGGTATGTAAAAGGCGGGTATGAAATTTCAGAAGCGGAAATGATGTTTCGGAAAGAAATGGACGCGTGGAAAGAGCTGCGTTTGAATAAGCCGTTCATTTTTACAGAATACGGAGCGGATACGCTGGGACTCGAGCATAAGCTTCCGTCCGTAATGTGGAGCCAGGAATATCAGGAAGAATATTTGGATATGACAAATGAAGTCTTTGATTCCTATGATTTTATCAAAGGTGAACAAATATGGAATTTTGCGGATTTCCAGACGACGGAGGGCATTCTGCGCGTAAATGGCAATAAGAAGGGTATTTTTACCAGACAGCGCCAGCCAAAAGACGCGGCGTATCTGCTTCGAAAACGCTGGAAGAAGCTTCCGTTGGATTATAAATCATAACAGACAGTCAGGCGCGCCGTTTTGCTTTGTACGGCGCGCCTGATTTTACATAGTAAAAATTGGTATTCAGATTGTCTTGAAGAAAAAAATTTAATATGTTACAATAACATGACGAAATCATTAAGAACAGGGATATGGGAGGATACGATGAACGAAATAAAAAAGATTTTGGCAGTTCTTCTTATAGCGTCCATTTTTACCGTATCAGGAACAAAAAATATTCAGGCGGGAAAATCTGATTTGATTGTCGTACTGGACGCGGGACATGGCGGCTATGACAGCGGTGCGGTTGGTAACGGGCTGTACGAGAAAGCGCTTACGCTAAAGATTGCCCAATACTGCAAGGCAGAGTTAGAAAAATACAGCGGCGTCAAGGTTTATCTGACGCGTTCAAACGATACGTTTATCAGTCTGGATAAGAGAGTTGTCATTGCTTCGGGAGTAAAAGCAGATGTATTTGTGAGTTTGCATATTAATTCTGCGTCGAATCCGTCGGCAACCGGAGCAGAAGTTTTTTATCCCAATTCCAGCTACAGGCCGACAGTTGGAGCGCAGGGGAAAAAGCTGGCCGGAGAAATTCAAAAAAGACTGGTGTCTCTGGGGCTTCACAACAGAGGGCTGAAAACTTTTAATTCCATGGTTGGAGCGAAGTATCCGGATGGCTCTCCCGCAGATTATTACGCGGTAATCCGGGGCGCCAAAAATGCCGGATTTCCGGGAATCATTGTAGAGCATGGCTTTATTTCCAATCCTCTCGACGCCGGAAAATACCTCAGCTCTTCCGCGGCATTGAAAAAGCTGGGCGTTGCGGATGCCCAGGGAATCGCGGCCTGTTATGGGTTAAAGAAGGCCGATGAAGAAACGGTGCGGCTTTCTAAGACAAAGCTGACAAAGCTGGTTGGAAAGAGTTCCTCAAGCGTGGCTCTTGCATGGAATAAAGTAAAAGGCGCGTCTGGCTACGAAATTTACCGAAGCTCGTCAAAAAGCGGCTCTTACGCGAAAGTTGCGACAGTCAAGAAAGCGTCCAGCGTCTCATATGTAGATACATCGCTTACAAATGGAAAGACGTATTATTATAAGGTACGGCCTTATCTTATGGATGGAAATACAAAGCGGACGGCAGGATTTTGCGCGGCTCAAAAAGTGAAGCTTCTGAAAAAACCGGCGGTTTCTGTGAAAAATCAGTCGGCGACAAGGACAAAAATAAGCTGGAAAGAAGTAAAAGGCGCCAAGCAATATCAGGTTTACCGCAGCACTTCCAAAAACGGCAAATATCAGAAAATTGCCACGATACAAAAGGGAAACTTTTTTAAAGATACGAACAGAAAGTCCAATGCCAGATATTATTATAAAGTCAGGGCGGTAAGCAGCGGAATGAAAGGATATACTTACAGCTCTTACGGCACGGCAAAATAAGGCGTGGTTACTGTTTTCTGCACAGAATACGCTCAAAAATCAATCCGGCGCCCATCCAGAGCGGAAAGTAATCGAGCCGGATGAGTCCGTTGACGTTCATTTTGGCTTTGCTGTAATCCCAGGGGCAAAGCCTGTGCTTTTTCAACAGGCTTCCGCTGAAATATTCAAAGGAAAGAATGCCGGCTCCATAAATTCCACCGCGAAACAGCGGTGGAAATTTTTTTAGCAGCGGGTAGGTTTCTCCGATGATGGAAGCCATGCCGTAGATGGGGAACATCCAGATGGACGTATTTCCGGTCAGCGTCAAATCCTTTTTCCGAAAAGAATTCAAAGAGGTATATATAATTTCCATGCACCATCCGGTCAATCCGCAGATGGCAAAATTTTTTTCCAGTTGATGTTTTCTCATATTCCTATTGTGTACCAAAGGTCAGAAAATATTCCGTTCAGATTTTAGGTATAATTGTTTTGCGGACGCATACAATTTACTAATCAGGGGAATCGGAGGAATCAGGGTGAGCGCCAAGACAAAAATTGTAGTCCTTCATATGAAAGAAATGATATATACATTGATATTTGCAGGGCTTGGAATCTTATTGATTCTGCTTTTGATCTTTATGTTTCTCCCTAAGCAGAAAGACAAAGCAGCGGAGACGGGAAAATATGTGGCCGGCGTGTATACGTCTTCGATACAGTTTAACGACAGTACGATTGACGTGCAGGTAGCGGTGGATGAAAATGAGATTACTTCCGTATCGCTGGTCAATCTGGATGAGACGGTAACGACGATGTATCCGTTGATGGAGCCCGCAGTGAAAAACATTGCGGATCAGATTGTCGCCAAACAGTCTACGGAGAATATTTCTTACAGTGAAGATAATCAGTATACGTCCATGGTAATCTTAAACGCCGTAAACGATGCGCTGCAGAAAGCCGATGTGGAATAAGAAATCCCGGAATATTCGAAACGCCTGAGACGGCGTTTTCGAATATTCCGGGATTTATGATGTATCGCTTAGTTTTCTGCGACAAGTTCATTTAAATAATCGGAGAGCGCGTCCGTTGTAATTTCGGTTGTCTTAACCGGCTGGGAAGATTCCCATTTGACGTATCCGGAGTAGCCAATCCATCCAAGCAGGGCGGCGCAAACGAGAACGCCGGTCATACGGATGGTGATGGATTTTGCTTTTTCTCTTTTCAGAATCTGTTTGCGGTTTGCTTTTTCTTTTTTATAGCGATCTACTTTCTCCTGGCTCATATTTTAAATCTCCTTAAAATCATTTTTAGGTATTATACAACATTATCTGAAAAATGTAAATATGTTGCAATTCTTTCCGGAATTCGTTACAATGCAAATGTTGAGAAGACAGAACATGAAGAAGGAGGCTCTTATGAGTTACGCAGATGAAGTATTTGTAAAAATGTGCCGGGACATTCTGGATAACGGGATGAGTACGGAGGGAGAAAAAGTGCGTCCGAAATGGGAAGACGGCTCCAGCGCATATACAATCAAAAAATTTGCAGTCGTAAACCGCTATGATTTATCAAAGGAATTTCCTGCATTGACGCTGCGGAGAACGGCAATTAAGAGCTGCACCGATGAAATGCTTTGGATTTGGCAGAGAAAATCCAATAATATACACGATTTAAACAGCGGCATCTGGGACGAATGGGCCGATGCGTCCGGTTCGATTGGAAAAGCATACGGGTATCAGATGGGAGTAAAGCATTCCTATAAAGAAGGATGGATGGATCAGGTAGACCGCGTAATTTATGACTTGAAAAATAATCCGTTTAGTCGTAGAATAATGACCAATATCTATGTACATGCGGATTTGCATGAAATGAACCTGTATCCGTGCGCCTACAGCATGACGTTTAATGTGACCCAGGAGAAGCATGAAAATGCGCTGACGCTGAATGCGATTTTAAATCAGCGTTCGCAGGATATACTGACCGCCAATAACTGGAATGTCTGCCAGTATGCGGTGCTTATGCATATGCTGGCGCAGGTTTGCGGGATGAAAGCGGGAGAATTGGTCCATGTCATTGCAGACGCGCATATTTATGACAGGCATATTCCGCTTGTGGAAGAGCTGATTTCAAGAGAACGGCATCCGGCCCCAAAATTTTGGCTGAATCCTGAGATAAAGGATTTTTATGAATTTACGGCGGACGACGTTTCCCTGGAAGATTATGTGACCGGGCCTCAGATTAAAAATATTCCGGTTGCGGTATAGGAGGATGGCAGATGAATTTGATCTTATCGGCAGACAAAAACTGGGCGATTGGAAAAGATAATAAATTGCTGGTGAGTATTCCGGCAGATATGAAGTTTTTCCGGGAAACGACGACAGGGAAAGTAGTCGTCATGGGGAGGAAGACTTTGGAGAGTTTTCCAAACGGTCTTCCTCTGAAAAACAGAACGAATATCGTACTTACCGCAAATCCGGATTATCAGGTAAAAGATGCAATTCTTGTGCATTCGAAAACAGAGCTTGAGGAAGAATTGAAAAAATATAAAAGCGAAGACATTTATGTGATTGGCGGCGGGAGCGTTTACCGGATGCTTCTGAAAGAGTGCGATACGGCGCATGTAACGAAAATCAATTACGCATATGAAGCGGATACTTATTTTCCGAATCTGGATGAAGATCCGGATTGGGAAATTGTGGCGGACAGCGAAGAACAGACATATTTTGATTTGGAATACTATTTTTTAAAATATAAGCGAAAAGCGTAGCTTCGTCCGTTATGCCGGATGGCAGACGAGTATCCGTTGGAAGGATTAGGAGGCATAAATTGCAAATGGATATTACAGGGAGAAAATTATTTGTAAGAGCCTTGCTGGAAGAAGGCGTTGATACGATATTTGGTTATCCGGGCGGAATGGTAACGGATATTATGGACGAGTTGTATAAACAGGAGGAGATTCGTCTTGTGCTTCCAAGGCATGAGCAGGCGTTGGTGCATGAAGCGGAGGGATATGCCAAAGCAACCGGAAAAGTCGGCGTTTGTCTGGTAACAAGCGGACCAGGGGCGACGAATACG
>CATOKN010000072.1 GCA_951800425.1 uncultured Lachnospiraceae bacterium | reverse complement strand
AGATTCGGGAGGCCATTTTACGGGCGGGGCTGGATCCGGATTTGAGGAAAGCGGTTTCAAAGTATTCTCTGGGGATGCGGCAGAGGCTGGGGATTGCGCAGGCGATTATGGAGGATCCGGAGTTTTTGATTTTGGATGAGCCGTTTAACGGGCTGGATAAGCATGGCGTGGCGGATATTCGGGCGTTGATTTTGTCGCTCAAGGAGCAGGGGAAGACGATTCTTCTGGCAAGTCATAATAGCGAGGATATTCGGATTCTTTGTGATAAGGTGTTTGAAATGGACGGAGGGAGGATCAGGGAATTATGAACAGGGGATTGAAATGGATGATGTTGGTATGGGTTTTTCTTTGCGTTGTCTGTTTTTCTTCCGGGGAGGTCAGGGCCGAGGGGGTTGTCCGGATTGATGCGAATAAGAAATATAAGGGGATGAATGCTTCGTTTGCCAGGGGGTATCTGCCGTCGGTCAAAAAGAATGCGATGCAGCTTGTGATTCCGTTTCGGGCAGGGGAAGAGCTGATGGAGGAGAAGCTTTTGGTTGGCGTGGCGTTTGAGCGGGAGGAGAACAGCCCTTTTTTGTTTCGGAATTATCAGAAGCAGGTGAAGAAGTCCAAGGGCGGCGTTTATCTTTATAAGTGTAAAATTAGGCTGAGGGGGGACAGGGTGAACGGGCAGTATCCGCTTTTGCTTTATGTGCTGGCGAAGACGAAAGAGGGGATGGTGCGGGAGGAATTTACGGTTTATGTGGAGATTTCAGACGGCCGGGCGGCTTTTGAGACGGAGGCCGGGGAGACGTCTGGCGAGGATGGTTTATTGGGAGAGAAAAAAGAGGAGGGGGAGGATGAGGATGCGAAAGAGGAGATTGTGCGGCAGCCCAGAATTTTGATGGAGCAAAATGATTTGCAGGGGAAAGAAGTTTTGGCGGGAGACAGTAAGGCGTGGGGGCTTGTGGCCAGAAACTGCAGCGACAGTCAGGAAATTCAGAATATGAAAGTTACGGTTTCGACGGAAAATAAGGAGATTTCGTTTGAAAAAAATGCGTGGTATTTTGCGCGGGTAGCCGCCCGGGGGACGATGGATTTGTCACAGAATATTTCTGTGGGGAAAAAGGCTTTGGCTGAGGCTGTGCCGGTTTTGTTTCAGTTTGAGTATGAAGATAAGAAAGGGACGGCATACGCGGCGACGGAGACGGTATATTTGTCGGTTTGTCAGACGCAGCGGGCAGAACTTGTAAATTTTGTGATGCCGGAGAGCTTTTATGAGTCCGATACGAACGCGGTGGCGTTTCAGGTGCAAAATACCGGGCTTGCCGTGATTTATAATGCAAAAGTCCGGCTGGAGGGGCAGGGTCTGTTTGCCGGAGAGGCATTTCTTGGAAATATGGAGGCGGGGACGTCTTTGGATGGGGAAATGCAGATTTTTGCGGGAACTAAGGATATGGACGCTAACGGTGAAATTGTGGATGAAAATGAGGAAAAATATGGGGACGTTTCGGGGCGCGTTATTTTTTCTTATGAAAATGAAGAGGGGGAAGTCACGGAACAGGTTCAGGAGTTTTCTACGGTGATTTTGAAGCCGGAGACGGTGGAGCTTAAGATTGAAGAGGAAGAGCCGGAAACGAATCAGTGGTGGGTTACGATTGTGATTTTGGTTGGGTTTGTTTTGCTTTTGGTGATTGTGATTTTGTATCTTCGGATGAAGCATTATCAGAGAATGGGACGTGAACGGTATGAAAAGGCGTAATATTTATAAAGATATTGTGTGGCTTGCGGTGATTTGCGCGGTTGTTTTTTCGGCGGTCCGCTGGAGCGGGGCGTATGCAATGGAACAAAAAGCGTATGGGGTTCAGATTCAGGCGCAAAAAGATTTGACGGGCGAGATGGTATCAGAGCTTCGGAAGCTTTCCGGGATTTGCCGTTTTTTGCCGACGGATACGGCGGCGGTGACGATACAGATTGGAACGTATGTGATGGAGACGGAGGTGATGGGGGTTGATTTGACAGAATATCCCCTGCAATGGGAAGCATTGGCGGGGGCGTCGGATAAGCCGGGAGCGTCCGGAAAATGGCGGGTTTCTATGGGCAATACGCCGCTGCTGTTTTTTGGAAAGGAAACATTTTCTTCTTTTGTGGATTCGAACGGTCGTGCGCCGTTAAAAAGCCAGGTGGAAAAGTGGAAAAAGGAATATCAGAAGCTTGAGGTGACGGTGACGGATGAAAACGGGACAAAGAGAACGGCAAAAATCTGCGGCATTTTGCTGCGGCCGGACAATCAGATTTGTATGGAGAAAAGACAGATGCAGGAAGTGTTTGGAGGATGTTTTCGTACCGCCGGGGGCTTTCTTGAAATTTACGGATATAAAAATATGGAAAAAGCCCGCGGTCTGTTGGAAGACGCGGGCTTTGCGGTTTTGGATTTTTGACTGAAAAAACAAAGGCGCTGGCTTTAGAGGAGCAAAACGCCGCTGCTCTGGCATTCGTTTGCAATTTCTGCGGGCCAGAGAGAAGACTGCACTTCTCCGATGTGCGCTTTTCTTAAGAAAAACATACAGATGCGGGACTGTCCGATGCCGCCGCCGATTGTAAACGGCAGTTCTTCTTCGATGACTGCTTTTTGGAACGGCAGGTTTGCGCGCTCCATGCAGCCCGCTTTTTTCAGCTGTGATAAAAGCGCGTCTTTGTCCACGCGGATTCCCATGGAGGATAACTCTAAGGCAATGTCAAGAACCGGGTAATATACGACGATGTCGGCGTTTAACGCCCAGTCGTCATAGTCCGGCGCGCGGCCGTCGTGCGGCTTTCCGTTTTCCAAAACGTCGCCGATCTGCATAATGCATACGGCGCCCTTTTCTCTGGCGATTTTGTATTCGCGTTCTTTTGGAGAAGCTTCGGGGAACATCTTTTCCAGTTCTTTTGTCGTGATAAAGAAAATATCGTGCGGCAGAATCTCTTCTATGTAATCATACTGAATCGACATATATTTTTCTGTTTTTCTCAGGCACTTATAGACGATTCGTACGGTATCCTGCAAAAAGTCAAGGGTACGGTCGTTTTTTTCGATGATTTTTTCCCAGTCCCACTGATCGACGAAGATGGAGTGGATGTTGTCGGTATCTTCGTCCCGCCGTATGGCGTTCATATCCGTATAAATGCCTTCTCCCTCGGAAAAGCCGTATTTTTTCAGGGCGTAGCGTTTCCATTTGGCAAGGGAGTGTACGACTTCCGCTTCTTTATCTCCCTGCTCTTTGATGCCGAATGATACGGGGCGTTCCACGCCGTTTAAATTATCGTTTAATCCCGTATCCGGGTCGACAAATAAAGGCGCGGATACGCGGGCCAGATTTAACCTCTGGGCTAACAGGTTCTGAAAAAAGTCTTTGACTGTTTTGATGGCAATCTGCGTGTCGTGCAGGTTCAGTGAAGAGTGATAATCTTTTGGAATAATTAAGTTTTTCATTTATGATAGCTCCTGTCTTGTATGATGCGGTATTTTATTTTGCGGAATTATTATACTAAAAAGTTTCTTCGAAAGCAATCGGCGCATTTCATAAGTTTTTTTGGAAAAATGCATTTTTTCTAACAAAAAAAGAAGAAACCGTGCTATAATACTTTTATATGAAAAAAATCATAACGAACTGTGGAGTAAGAGTTATGGAGGTTTTGCAAATGCTGCAGCATACAAAAAATATCGGCATTGGAGAAGATGTGGACAGTTGGAAAACAGTAATGCTTATTTATAACAGCGCATTGAAAGAAGTTGGGACGAAGCTTGAGATATTGAACGATGAGTTTTTACATGTGCATCAGTACAATCCCATTGAATACATCAAATCCAGAATCAAATCGCCTCAAAGCATTGTGAAAAAACTAAAACGCTACGGATATGAAAGCACGATTTCAAATATGACGGAGTACGTAAATGACATTGCGGGAATTCGTATCGTATGTTCGTTTACTTCTGATATTTACCGCCTTGCCGAAATGATTGGACAGCAGAATGATCTGACGGTTGTTTCCGTAAAAGACTATATCCGCAATCCCAAGAAAAGCGGATATAAGAGCTATCATATGCTGGTGACGATTCCGATTTTCCTTTCCGATCGTGTCGTAGATGCAAAGGTAGAGATACAAATCCGTACGATTGCGATGGATTTCTGGGCGAGCCTGGAGCATAAGATATATTATAAGTTTGAGGGAAATGCGCCGAAGTATATCAGCCGTGATTTGCGGGAGTGCGCAGGGCTTGTGGCTATGCTGGACGCAAAGATGCTAAGCCTGAATGAAGCGATTATGAAAGCCAAGGAAGAACAGGACATCCGATAATGCGGGATAAAACGCCGAAAGGCAGAAAGAAATCCCGGAAATGCCAAACTGGTATTTCCGGGATTTTTCCGGTTTATGATTCCATTTCAGAAGTTTCCGTACCATTTTTCCAGGCGTCGAATTTTTTCATAACTGCGTCGTATGTTCTCTGGGAAATATCCGGAAGCTTTTTGCCCCAGCTCTTAGTAGCCTGTTCAAAGCCTTTTTGAAAAGCTGCAATCATTTTGTCTGCTTTGGCGGAATCGCCGCCGCTTAATGCCTTGGCAAAATCTACGATGCGGTCGGAAGTCTGTTCTACGCCCCAGTAACCGTCGTCAGCAATGTCTTTTTGCGCCTGTGCTTTTACGTCTGCAGAAACGGTAAAATTGCCGTCTGCTAAGAAACGCCACATGCTGTCGGCTTTGCCGATTGCAGAACCTTGCTTGCTCATCATCTGTTCTACAATGCTTCTCATCTGGGAAAGTCTTGCGTCCGTATCTGCCTGAAGCTGTTTAATCAGGGCGGAATTCTTTTTTACGTAATTTGTGTTTTTTGTGGAAGAATCCCGTTCGTATACGACGCCTTCGCTTTTGTTTGCGCTTTTTTCCGCTTCATTTGTTGTTTCTTTTCCGGATGTCTTTGCTGCGGTATCTGCCGCTTTGCTATAATACGAAGTTTGATTAACTGCACCAACACTGCTCATAATGTGAACCCTCCTTGGCATAATAAAATATATCCATATAATTCCTGTATCACTAATTGTATCGGCAGTCCGGAAGAAAAAATAAAGTGGAATTGACTCTTTTTTTTAGAAATGTTAGAATATTTGTATACAAAGTACAACGCAGCTTTGAAGAGGCTACGGAGGGAAGAAATGGAAAAGATGAGGTTAAAAGCGCTGGCAAAGGTCAATCTTGGCCTGGATGTAGTCCGAAGAAGAGAAGACGGTTATCACGAAGTAAGAATGGTGATGCAGACCATTCATTTGTATGACAGTCTTACAATTGAAAAAACAGGGGAACCGGGAATTTTTATAACCGCCAATTTGGATTTTTTGCCGACAGACGAGAATAATCTAATCTATAAAGCGGCAAAATTGATGCAGGATGCATATGGAATCCGGGAGGGCGTTTCTGTGGATTTACAGAAGCGGATTCCGGTGGCCGCCGGTTTGGCGGGAGGAAGCACGGACGCGGCTGCTGTTTTATACGGCATGAATGAATTGTTTCGGCTTGGCTTAAAGCGCCGGAAGCTTATGGAGCTTGGCGTGAACATCGGAGCGGACGTGCCTTACTGTCTGATGCGCGGAACGGCGTTGGCGGAGGGAATCGGAGAGAAGCTAAGGAGTCTGCCGCCCATGCCCAAATGTCCCGTATTGATTGCGAAACCGGGAATCGGCGTATCTACCAAATTTGTCTATGAAAACCTGAAATTGGACAAGGATATTTCTCATCCCAATATCTATGGGCAGATAGCGGCAATACGGAATAAGGATTTAAAGGGAGCCGCGCGTCTGATGGGGAATCTGCTGGAGACGGTGACGGTTTTGCATTATCCGGTGATTGATGAAATTAAGCGGTGCATGAAAGAAAACGGCGCGCTCAATGCGATGATGAGCGGAAGCGGGCCGACGGTATTTGGACTGTTTGAGGACGAGGGGACTGCAAAGGCGGCATATGGCGAGATGGTAAAGTCGCGCCTTGCGAAACAGGTTTATCTGACCAGCATTTATAACAACCGTAGATGAGAAAAGGAGGGGTTATGGAGAATCTTGAATTAAATGCCAACGCATATCTGCCTTTGCGGGACGTGGTTTTTCACACATTGCGGGAAGCTATTTTAAAAGGGGATTTAAAGCCGGGCGAGCGTCTGATGGAGCTGCAGCTTGCAGCAAAGCTTGGCGTAAGCCGCACGCCTATTCGGGAAGCGATCCGCATGCTGCAGCAGGAGGGGCTGGCAGTTACCGTTCCAAGAAGAGGAGCGGAAGTCGCGGGGATTTCTCAGAAAGATATGGAAGACGTGCTGCAGATTCGGGAGGCGTTGGAATTACTGGCCGTTCGGCTTGCCTGTCAGAATGTAACAGAGGAACAGATTTCCATGCTTGAGGAAAATATGGCCGCATTTGAAGAGACGATTCGAAAGAAAGACATCAAGGAAATTGCGGAAAAAGACATTGAATTTCACGATATTATTTTTGAAGCCGCGGGAAATCCCAGGCTGGTTATGATGTTAAATAACCTGCGCGGACAGATTTACCGTTACCGTGTGGAATATCTGAAAGCAGAGGAGAGTTATCCGTGCCTGGTTCAGGAGCATCGGAGCATTGTGGACGGTTTAAAGAGCCGGGACAAAGAATATGTCATGGAGATGACAAGGCGCCATGTGGACAATCAGGCAAAGGCGATTAAAAATATTATCCGTCAGACAGACGACAGACAGGAATAAAAAAGAAACTTGCGGAAAATACTAGAAATAGGAATGGAAATCTTCCATTCCTATTTTTTAATTGGATGTGAGAAAAAATGGAGAAAGAACTCAGCAAAAATAAGCAGGCCTTTTTAGAGCTTTTGGGCGAGTCGGCCGATGTAAAGAAAAAGACGATGCAGCTTGGATTAAAAAGAAACGTCGGGTGCTTTCTTGCATATGTGGAAGTGACCGGAGGAAGCTTTTTATTTGAGAATTCCGTTGTCGGAAAGCTTTTAAACCAGTTCTGCCTGATGCCCGGAAAAGACATTTTAGAGAGTCTGCGGAAGAATGCGCTTGGCATATCGGATATGACGACGTTTGACACGGTGGAAGAAGCGGCGGAAGCTATGTTTACGGGCGACGTTATTTTATTTGTAGACGGATTTGACAAGGCAGTCAAAATTCCGGATAAAGGGTATCCGGCAATGACGATTCAGGAGCCTGCGTCGGAAAAAGTGATCCGGGGTTCCAAAGAGGGATTTGTAGATTCCATAAAAGTAAATACGGCTCTCGTCAGAAAGAGGCTTCGGACGCCAAAGCTTAAAGTGGAAGAAGTAAAAGCCGGGACGCGAAGCAATACGAACGTGGATCTTGTTTATATGGAGGATTTGGTATATCCGAGTCTTTTGGAGGAAGTCAGACGGCGGCTTGCCCGCTATGAAATCGACGGAATTTTAGACAGCGGCATGATTGAGCAGCTTTCAGAAGAGAAATGGTATTCTCCGTTTCCTCAGTTTCAGACGACGCAGCGTCCGGATCGGGCCGCTATGGCTATTTTGGAGGGCCGGATTGTAGTGTTTGTGGACAATTCTCCAACGGGGCTTATTTTGCCCGCGGATTATAACTCTTTTATCAAGACAAGCGACGATTATTACAACCGCTGGGAAATTGCTTCCTTTGGGAGAATGATTCGCTATATGGCGGCTTTTTTTGCAATGACGATACCGGGACTATATCTTGCGGTGACAAATTTTCATACGCAGATTTTGCCGACGACGCTTCTGATGTCGTTTGCCGCGGCAAGGCAGGGCGTGCCATTTCCGGCGGTCGTGGAGGTGCTTTTGATGGAAATTGCGTTTGAGCTGCTGCGGGAAGCGGGCGTGCGTCTGCCGGGAGCCATGGGGAATACGATTGGGATTGTCGGCGGGCTGATTATTGGCCAGGCTGCGGTGGAAGCAAATATTGTCAGTCCGATTGTCGTAATCGTTGTGGCG
>CATOKN010000071.1 GCA_951800425.1 uncultured Lachnospiraceae bacterium | reverse complement strand
CCATATGCAGGCCTGTTTTCTGTGCGACAGCTATCTGCGCGCTTTTGAACGGGAACAGTTTTTGCTTTCCCTGGCAAAAGCAAACGTCCCCCTTACAATCGTCGGCAACGGATGGAGAAAGTCTCCCCTTTCCAATTTTTCACATATAAAAATGATAGACGATATTGCGTTCTCCGATACGTTTACGCTGTTTCGGCAGTCCAAAATTACGTTAAACCTGCTGCCCGGCTTTAAAAACGGAACTCATGACAGAATTTATTCTTCCATGCTAACCCACAGCCTCTGTCTGACAGACGCTTCTCCCATCTTAAAAAAGCAGTTCAAAAACAATCAGGAAATCTGTTTTTATGATCCAAAAAAGCCAAAAGATGTAGCGGAGCAGATTTTTTCCCTGCTTTCTTCCGATAAACAACTGGAAGAAATCTCACAAAACGGCTATTTTACAGCAAAAGAAAACCACTCGTGGCTATCACGGGCGGCTTCCTTTTTATCCTTTTTTTAATTTCTTTCAACAAATTTCGGAAAAGGCCGCTCACGGGGTCTTTTCCATTTTTCGTCTACGGCTCTGCCGTTTTCATATTTTTCCATCGTTTTTCCATGAACGCATCCGGATACCGTTCATCCAAAAACGCTTCAAACTGATTTTCTGGCTTTTGCACCCTGTTCCTTGCGCCATAACGCATCATCGCAGCCGCCGTCAATATTGCGTTGCACGCCATAAAAACCAAAAACAACCATGTCAAAATCTTCCCAAACAAGTGAGGCAAAGCTTCAATCCATCCAGACAGCCTGGGATAAATTTCTTTCACCCAGATTACGGCAAGCGTTCCCCAGAAAAAACAAAACAATACATTTGTCCTTCCGCCGATATTAAGCGGCATATGACTGTAATCCCAAAATACCGTGCCAAACAAAACCTCCGTAATTACGCTGCAGCTGTATTCATACACGCCTCCTACCAGAAAGCCCGCCGCAAACACGTATCGGTCATTCTTTTTCGCCAGCCGCTGCAAAGCAACCGTCAAAAGCGCGGCTCCCGCTCCCCAGACAAAACTAAACGGTCCGTACAAAACGCTGGAACGGCTCATCCACTCGCCCCCGACAATGCGGCAGTAAACCATTTCAATCAAATCTCCCAACAACGACGAGAGAAAAAATACCCAAATCAGCTTATCCAGACAAAAGCCCTGTGCAAATCTGCAGTCTTCCTGCTGCTCAGCGCTCATTTCCCAAAATCCCGGATACGCTTTTTGCAGCCTGTTTCGAACAGAATCAAAAATCCACCGTGCCGCTCTTTTCCAAATCGCGTTTTCCTGACGCGCTTCATACTTTTGCGTTTTTCCGGTCCGTACCGCATATAAAACAGCAGAAAAATCCATTGCCGCCGCAAAACACGCAACCGCCGCAACCACATTTTTTACAGTCTCAGGAATAAGCAGCGTAACCCCAAGAAAAAGCGGATGCACCACAAGATACGACATATAATAAACAGCCGCAATCAATATACCGATTGCGGCTCCTTTTCCATTTCCTGACAGCAGCCCGTCATGCCCTCTTTCCCATTTTATGCTTTTTCCAACCTGTCCCGTAAACTCGTCCGCAATCCGCTCCACCACAGAAACAACAATCATAACAACAAGAAACTGTACTGCGTAATGTCCGTTTAACTGCGGCAGCACGACAAGCAATATACAAAAAGCAATACCATACGAAGGAAGCAAAGGCGCCGACAAAAAGCCTCTGTTTCTAAACTGCTTTCTTAAAAGCGCGCAAAACCCCACTTCCATAACCCAGCCCATAAAAGAATAAAATAAAAAATACCAGATAAAATCTGTCAATCCGTTCTCCTCCGTTACATCGTAATCCATCCAAGCACGCTTGCAATTGAGCTGAATAAAATAATAAGAATACAAACCGGAGCCAGATAACGCATAAAAAATCCGTACATTTTCTTACGCTTAAACTCCGAAGACTGCTCTACTTCCTGCGCAATCTTTTTTAGCCCAACGACGCGCGTAACAAGAACGCAGGTGGACAGCGCGGCCACGGGCATCATCAGAGAATTCGTAAGGAAATCAAAAAAGTCCAGAATCGACATGCCAAGCAGCGTAACAAAATCCAGCACGCCAAAGCCGAGCGCGGAAGCAGAACCAAACAAAACAATAACCGCTCCCATCAAAAGCGTGGACTTATGACGGCTGAATCCAAGCTGGTCCTCAAACGTAGACACGCCGGATTCCGCTAAGGAAATCGCGCTTGTCACCGCCGCAAGCAGCACCAGAAGGAAAAACAAAATCCCGGCCCCCGTTCCAAACCCCATACTTGCAAACACTTTCGGAATCGTAATAAACATCAAAGACGGCCCCGCTTTCAGCGTGTCCGGATCTCCTCCGGAAAAGGCAAATACGGCAGGAATAATCATGAGTCCCGCAAGCATGGCAATCGCCGTATCAAACACTTCCACCTGCTTTGTGGATTTTTCAATATCCACATCTTCTTTTATGTAAGAACCATACGTATATAAAATACCCATGGCAATCGACAGAGAATAAAACATCTGTCCCATTGCCGCCACAACCGTCATCCAGGAAAAATTCTCAAAATTCGGAATCAGAAAATATTTCACGCCTGCAAGCGCCCCCGGTCTTGTCATCGAATAAACCGCGACAAAAAACGCAAGAATGACAAGCAAGGGCATCATAATTTTAGAAACGCGCTCCACTCCTTGCTTTACTCCGGCAAACAGCACCGCTACCACCAAAAGGCTAAACAACAAAAACCAAAATTCCGCTTCCATTCCATTGGAAATAAATCCCGCAAAATAATCATCCTGCGCTAAAGTCTTTGTACCGCCGCGCAGATATTCAAAAAGATATTTTACAACCCATCCTCCAATTACGCTGTAGTAAGGCACAATCAACATCGGAATAACGGCGTTGATCCACCCTCCAAACCGGAAAGGAATGCTTTTGCCAAACGTGCCGAACGCTCCTACAGGACTTCGCTTCGTCATGCGTCCAAGCGCCGTCTCCGATACGATGAGTGCATAACCAAACGTCAGCATCAAAATCAAATAAGTCAAAAGAAAAATACCGCCGCCATATTTCGCCGCAAGATAAGGAAATCTCCAGATATTTCCAAGCCCAACAGCCGATCCGGCAACTGCCAGAACATACCCGAGCTTTCCGGAAAAAGCGCTGCGGGATCCCCCTTTCTGCAATAAATGCTTCGTACTTTCCTCTTTTCTCATGTAAAAGTCCTCCCCAAAATCATACTATTGTACTATCATAACACGAACGATGCAGAATTGCAATTTTATGCTTCATTCGCACAATGTCCGGCTTTCCGGGCAGAGACATTTCCTTATCCCTCGTCCATTATTTTCTATACTTCAAAAAACCGCGTTAACGTATCTGCGATAAAATATTCGGGTCTTTAATCTTATGATCCTCTGCAAACAACAGAATTTTCGACAAAATCTCCGCCGTCTTTGGATCGTCGTCTACAAACGGCAGGAAAATACGCCCTCTGTGCTGCGCATGCACCGGTACGACAAACAGCATGGCGTTTCCCATCTGATGCACCACGCCGCTGCCAAGATGGATCGTATACTTCCCAAGCGTTCCGTCGATAATAGCGTGATTTCCCTCCAGACGCACATTTTTTGTCCGGAACAAAGAAAGGCTGCATTCCACAATTGCTTTTCGCATTTCTATCGTCGAATGGCTCGTTTCCGGATCTACGCCTCCCGCATGAGCGACGGAAACCGCCAGATCTACGTCCCGCATGACTTCGCTGTACACCACTTCCGGAATGTCCTTGATTTTCATCCGTTTTCCGCTCTTTCTGTCCGAAAATTCGACATATTCCAGCGTCGGCGCTTCCACGTCGCTTGGAGAAAACCAGTCTGCCATTGCATAGATGCGGGCAACGATATTTTCTTTATAGTAGATTTTCTGCAGACCGTCGTCGTAATCCGCTACCCAGCGGCGGCTCCGAAGCGCGCCCGCCGTCTTCTGCGGCTGAATCTGGTTGCCGGCAAAAAGCATGGACTCCTCTTTTTCCATCTCCTCGTCAAGCCTGACATAAAGCTCCCGAAATACCTGCTTAAACGGCTGCTTCATCTGCTTTTCAAACAGCAGCTTCTGATAGTTTTGCCAGTGTCCGCTCACATACAAATCGTAAGGATGGGCAATAAAAATCAAACTTGCCGGCCTGACCGCAGTTACAGCGCCGAAAACGTCCGTTACGCCCTCCTTTGTCAAAAATCCAAGCGCCGCATCCGCATCTTCCGCCGTTTTTACCACAAGCTTTTCTACAATCGGCCGCGCGACCGGATTTTCAAACAGCTCTAAAAATTCCCAGACTTCAAATGAAGTTCGATCTTCCATTGCCTGTTCCATCATCTGTCTGGTCCGTCTGTACTGCTCTTTTAGCTTTTTATTGACTTCCGTAAATGTTGCGACCGTTTCCTGTTTTTTGTATTTTGCAGGAATGGATTTCAAAAGCTTTTCGCCTTTTTTGCATTTCAGGCTGCTCATTCCATTTTCATCCACTTCGATTTTAAGTGAAATATCTTCTATTTCTTTCCACTCAAAATATTCCCTTGACAGCTCAATCAGCTTTCCTTCCATCCGAAGCGTCAGTCTTGTCACATCCGTAAATCCCGCGTTTACGCTTAAATTCTGCAAAGCGATTTCGACTGCCCGCCCCTCGCTGGCTCTGCGCTGCGCGCCGAACTGTCTGCTTTCTTTTTTGAATTTCTGGATAAACTGGTAACGGTCCAAAAGCTCTTCTTCCCGCTTCTTTTTGGCCTTGGGAAGCGGCAGCAGTCCAATGCTCATCAAAAGATCTTTGTTGCGTTTCAAATCAATTTCTTCTTTTAACGTCTCCTTTTCCACGTTGCCAAGCGCGGCGTCCGCATATTTTCTGGCCCGTCCGTGCGCAGTTCCGGACGAAGAATATTTGGCGGCGTCATACAGCAGTTTAAAATTCTTCTCGCCTACCTTGCGGTAAGCTTCAGAAAACCAGTGAACGTCAAACGCTCCGTCCGTAAGCTCCTCGGGAGAAAGCGGCGTATATTTTGCAATTGTGGAAACGACCTGCTCTTCAAATCCCTCGCTGGTATGCGCCATAAAATAATAACAGGCGCTCGCAAATCCGGGAAGCTTCAAATACTCCTCAATCATTGGAATCCACTGCTGCGCATACATGGCAAGCTCCACCAGACGCTTCTTCGTAATGTCCGTTCCTTTCAGAGCTGCTTTTAAATCCGCCGCCGTCTCCCCCGGCTTTGGCATGGATACTTTCAGCAGATGGCTCAACACCGGACGCCGATCGCTGTTCGACGTATAATAGCTGTATCCCCGCTGCAGCGGATCTTTGCCCAGCGCGGTTAAAATCTGTATCATATAGTCAATGCCATAAATGACGCGAATCTTGCCAATCACATCCGAAAACGGCGTCGGCTGCTCCCCGCGTTTTAGCTCCACACTTAAGATAAGCGGGATCAGCTCCTGATAAATTTCATGGGCAAAATCCATTTCCGGCATATCTTTTATCGTATCAAAGCGGTATTTCCCGTCCACAGGTTTGATCTTATTTGGGCCAAAAAACGCGTTCAGCCCGTAAACTCTGGCGTTTCTGGAAGAAACCGCTCCCACCTGCTCGACCGTGCTGACGGCTTCGAGCAGACTTTCTAAACCAGAAAACGTAAACACTGCCTTATAAAACAAATCTTTATCCCATATGCCCCGGATATAGCACCCAACGTAATGCGACAGATTCAGGCAGTAATTTCCTCTGCCGGAATCATAAGCGTATCGGCTGATTTCCCGTTTTTTCTGCTTTCGATAATGCTGCTGTATTTGAAATTTTAACGTAAACGCGCTTCCCCAGTCTTTCTTTCCCAAAAAAAGCCATGCCATCGCTTCTTTGAAGATCGGAAGCTCCGACGTACGCTGCGTATAGGTCATAACTTCTCCGTTCCAGCGTTTTTCGGACACGGTATAAAGATCGGTAGACGTATCCAGAACGGATACATAGTTTGCCATCGCAGGCAGCGCAAACTGCGCCTGTGTTTCGGCCGGCACAAACTGAGAAAACAATACCGAAATCAGCGTGCCAACCTGAACCGCATGAGAGACGCCATGCGTCAGATGCGCATACGGCGGCTTCTTTCGTATGCCGCTGCCAAATACTTTCTGATACAGCTTCCGGTTCCTCTCATAATCATTTCTCTGCCTGCAGCACAGCCAGTACAGCTCTGTCTCCAGAAGAAGCTGCGGCGTTTTGATTTCATCGTAATAAAATTTTTCCCAAATTTCGCGAAACGGATATTCGTCCAACGGCTCAACGTCGGGATCGTTGCGGGTATAGCGGCAGCGCTCCAGCCTGTTTCCAAGCAGCTCGTCGGCTCCCCACGCCGTTTTATAAGAAAGCTCGGCGTTTTCTTCGATCAGACGGTCCAGCTTTTTACAAACTGCGGCGCACGCGTCTTCTCCGCAGACAAACAGCTTAGGAGCCTCGTTTGCGTCAATTTCCATCGGCGGCAGCGTCCAGTCCTTTTCTACGTCGTACAGCCCGTAGCCCGGCGTATTTAAAATATCCTGCGCCGCGCTCTCTTCTCCTAACAGTTCCTGCAAAAGCACCTCTTCTTTTCCGGTCGGATTCGTAAATTCTTTCAGATACGGGACGACTTTTTCAAAATGCGCCGCGTCTTTCTTTTTCATCTGCAACGCAAGATCCAGCGCGCCCATATGGCATTCTTCTGATTTTGTCAAAAGCAGCCGTCCGATGCATGCCGTCATGTCGTCTTTGTCCTGTTTTTGCAAAAGACGCAGAACGCCCTGTCTTCCTTTTTTGTATTTTACATTTTTTTCTATCTGCATAAAATCTTCCGAAGCAAGCTCCATATCGTTTACTAAAAGATACGCCGCTTCGTTCGTCCACTCCTCCGGGTTGTGAAGCAGATCAAACAAAATCTTTTTTCTTGCCCCGCTCGCCGGACGGTACAGCAGCACGCGCGCAGCATAAGACCTTGACGCGCCATGGTAAGAATTCCCTCCCTGTCCAATCAGAGGAATCAGGCCCGCCGCTTCATCTAACAGATCATCTTCCTGCAGCATCCAGGCAATCAGACACAGACGCACGGCAATCTCCGACTGGGTCATGGTCACCTGGTGCCATGGAAAAATACAGGGAGAAAGCACAATGCCTTTTTTCGGCGTCTGTTCCAACAGGGCTTTTAACGCCAGGTAGCACTGCTTCGCTTCGTTTCGGTCGGCAAACAACGCTTCCGGCTCCATGTGTTTTGGCTCAGCCACTTTCCCGTTGCGGCCCGAATAACTTCCGCTTCCATTCTCTTCCCTGACCAGATTGTAAAAATGCATATGTACCGATTCCAGAAATCCCGGCAGAAAACATGCCGCAAGCTCGGGATCTTGTGCGCCGCGCAGAATCACGTCCTTTGTCGCCCGCAGCTTTTCCTTTTCTCCCTCCAGAGAACGGATAAAATAAGAAGCCGTCATTTTCTGATGCTTCGTGCCGTCTGAAATCAGACGCAGCACCGCGTCTATGGCGTCTTTCGCATTATAAAATCCCTTTGCCCAAAGCGCGCAGCTAATCGCAACCGCGTCTTCCGTCGCAAGCTGCGCTTCGCAAAACGCCGTATCCCTAAGGCACTGCCCCATCAGGCGCAGCAGCTTTTCCGAAATCCTGTCCACGCTGTTTTCATTGAAAATCCCAATCCACGTACTGACTGCGCGTTTGACGGAAGAATAGCGGATCAGATTGTTTTCTTCGATTACGGAAAACAGAGAAAGAAACGCCTCCGGCCGTCCGGCGTCCATCGTTTCGCAAACCGCCTGGCGCGCCCCCTCCTGCAGCCTTGCCGCCAGCAGAAATTTGCCAAGCAGATCGTACAGCTCTTCACTTTTGCTCATTACAATTCCGCGGAGCAGCTCATGGCTGATCATCGCCGTATTGCCCTCTCCAAGCAG
>CATOKN010000070.1 GCA_951800425.1 uncultured Lachnospiraceae bacterium | reverse complement strand
GGACACAGCCGTCGCCAATACAATCACAATCATTGTGCGAACCACCGAAAAAATTCCTGCAAAATCAACATCTCCCGCCGTTACAATACAGTCGATGGCGCGTCCGGTTAAAATCGGCACATACAACGCCAGAACAGAAGAGACCGCCGCAAACAGAAGCGATAAAATAAGATATGGCATATATGGTTTCAAATAAGGAAGCAGTTCCTTTAATACGGCTTTCTGCCTTTGTTTTTTATCAGTCATTTCCAATCACGCCCCTCTCTGTGCGCCCTGTTTTCTCCGGAAACTGGGAATGGTAGATTTCCCGGTACGTCTCGCAGCTTTTCATCAGGTCGTCATGCGTCCCGGCTCCCACAAGCGTTCCATCGTCTAAAACCAGTATTTTATCCGCATACTGAACGGAAGAGGCCCTCTGCGAAACAAGAAAGACGGTCGGCTGCTCTTTCATTCCGGCAATCGCCTTTCTAAGCGCCGCGTCTGTGGCAAAATCCAGCGCGGAAGCGGCGTCGTCCAGAATCAGAATCTCCGGCTTTCGCACCAGCGCCCGCGCGATGGTAAGTCTCTGCCGCTGCCCTCCGGAAAAATTTTTTCCCCCCTGGGCAACCTTTGCCGATAAGCCGCCTTCTTTCTTACTCACCACTTCAGCGGCCTGAGCAATGCGCAACGCTTCCGCTAAATCTTCCTCTGACGCGTCCGGATTGCCCCAAAGAAGATTTTCCCGTATGGTGCCCTGAAATAATACGGGCTTTTGCATTACAATGCCGGCCATCCCGCGCAGCTTTTTCCGGGAATAGGAAGTAATATCTTTCCCGTCGATGCGGATGCTTCCTTTCGTATGCGGGTAAAAGCCCAAAATCAAATGCACCAGAGATGTTTTTCCGGATCCCGTACCGCCAATCACGCCGATTGTCTCTCCTTTTTTTGCCGTAAAGCTGATGTTGGTCAAAGCTTCTGCTCCGGCATTCTCATAGGAAAGCCCCACATGGGAAAACGCTACCATCTCCCGTTCTTCCACTGGCGTCTCTATTGACTCCTGCCGCGCGGCTTTACTCTCGCCCTCCGGAATTTCAAATGCATTCTGTATCCGGTTTCCACAGGCAATGCCTTTTGTCACCGTTACAATTAGATTGGCAAATTTAATCAGCTCTACCAGAATCTGCGCCATGTAATTGACAAGCGCGACGACTTCTCCCTGCGTTATGATTCCTCCATCCACCTGGAGCGCGCCGACGTAAATCAGATACGCCGTTACGCCGTTGATAATCACATACGTAGCCGGATTCATCACGCCGGAAATTTTTCCCGCAAACATCTGCATGACGGTCAGCTCCTGATTTCTTTCTTCAAATTCCCTTTTCTCCTCTTCCTCCAAATGAAAAGCGCGGATTACCCTTACGCCTGTCAGATTTTCTCTTGTATGAAGCGTTACGGCGTCCAGCTTTCCCTGTACTTTTTTATACAGGGGAATGCTTATGCGCATTACGCCAAATACAACGATGGAAAGAAGCGGGATGGTTCCCGCAAAAAGCAGCGCCGACTTTACGTCAATCGTAAATGCCATCACCATTGACCCAAGCACGACGAACGGCGACCGCAAAAACAGACGTAAGGTCATGTTCACGGCATTTTGCGCCTGATTGACATCACTTGTCATCCTTGTAATCAACGCAGAAGTTCCAATATTGTCCAGACTGGTAAAAGAAAGCTTTTGAATATGGGAAAACAGCGCATGGCGCACGCCGGATCCAAATCCCGCCGCTGCTTTGGCAGAAAAATACTGCGCGGTGACGGAACAAAACAAGCCCACGATTCCAAGCAGCACCAGAACCATGCACATTTGAATAATATAAGGAATATCATTCCCCGCAATTCCCGTATCTATGACAGCCGCCATAACGAGCGGGACAAACAATTCAAAAATTGCCTCAAACATTTTAAACAGCGGCGCCAAAACGCATTCTTTTTTATAATTATTTAGATAAACAAGCAGCTTTTTCACGATAAATCTCCTTATAAAAAATGCTGCATGCGAAGATTACGCGCAATCCCCGAATGCAGCATGCATTTATTATGCCATTATTTCGTTTCCGTATTCAAAACGGCTTCCGTTTCCTCTTCCACGCTTTCCGTTCCCTGATCTGCGCTTTCTGTCCCGCCGTCTACGCTTTCCGTGCCTTCCGACGGAGTTTCTGTTTCTGCCTCTTCTGGCCGTGAGAAACGCTCTTCAAAAACAACTTTTTCCCATTCGCTTTCATTGATTTCAAAGCTGGATTTCTCTACCCAGCCGTCCACAATATCATTATAGTAATCTTCTTCTTTCTGGCTGATCAGGCTCTCTTTCTTTGAAGCCGTAGCCTCTTCGTCATGCTCCTTATCCAGCCGCAGCACATAACACGCCGTCTCCGTATCAATCACGGAAGAAATCTGGCCTTCTTTCAGCTTATCTGCCGCTTCTAACACTGCCTTATCCAAAGATGCGTCTTCATCTTCCGCAGAACCATAAGAAGCCGTGCTTACCGTATATCCGGCGTCCGTTACCGCCGTATCAAAATCCTGCGCTTTTGCAATCGTATCCGCCGTCTCTTTTAACGCTGCCTTTTCTTCTTCCGTATAATCTACGCTGTTGGATTCTTCATCCAGATAGGAAGAGGTATCAATCCGCACGTAGCTAAATGTCCGCTGCGCCGCTTCTTCATCCGTCACTTCCACATTTGCATCCTGAATGATGCGCTCGCGCATTTTGCTCTGAATGGTGTTCAGCCGCAGCATCTCGGTTACGTTTTCTTTATTTTCCGCGCCAATCTGCTGAATTGCCGCCTTGGAATTTGCCGCGATAAAATCATCCGCCGCCTTTGTAATTGCAGCTTCCTCTTCCTCGCTTAAGGATACGCCATATTCTTCCATATGCGCTTTCAACAGGTACATCTTCTGAAGCTGCTCCGCTACGCCCTCTTTGACGTCTTCCGTCATAGTCTTTCCCGTACCCATCATATCGCTGCTCCACATATCTTCGCCAAAATACGACATATAAATGGAATCATACATTGCCTGTTCGTATTTTGCGCAAAAATTTGCAACGCCCATCGTAATTGTGGTATCGTCTAAAGTTGCAAATACCGCATTGTCCTGAATTTTATTGCCGCAGCCTCCTATTGTAATTCCCATCAGCGCCGCTCCGGTCAGCAGCAATGCCATTATTCTTTTGCTTTTCATACGTTCCTCCTAAATTCCGGCTTTTGCCGGTCGCTTTTTCTATTATAGTGCTTTTTTTTGCACGCCGCAAGATTTTTCATCATTTTTTCAAAAATTTGAATTCAGAAGAAGCGGCGCCTCCTGCAATACTCTGGCAATCGCCTCTAATGCGTCTTCTTTTTGTCTGGAATTCATTTTTAACTGATAAATAAAGCTCGGAAGCCTTTTGTCCGCATAAAATTTTACCTTGCCCCCAAAACGCGCCACAAAATCAGGTATGTTCGCCGGATTTACTTTGGCTCTTTCAAACAGGACAAACCGGACTTCGTCTCCTTTTTGCGCCACTTCCGTAAAATAATTTTTATGCGCCGCCGCTTTATATCCGGCCAAAAGCAAAAGATTTGCCACAGACTTCGGCGGATCTCCAAACCGGTCAATCAGCTCTTCTAAAATCTCTTCTTTCTCTTCTTCATTTTCGATTCCCGCTATCCTTTTATACAAATCCAGCTTCTGCATTTCATTGGGAATGTAAGTTGTTGGAATATAGGCGTCCACATCGGCGTCAATCGACGTCTCAAAGCTTTCTTTCGTCACAATGCCTTTCGCCTGCTTCACGGCTTCATTTAACATTTTACAGTAAAGGTCGTATCCTACCGCTTCCATATGCCCGTGCTGCGCCTCGCCAAGCAGATTTCCCGCGCCCCGGATTTCCAAGTCCCGCATGGCGATTTTAAAGCCGCTGCCAAGCTCCGTATATTCTTTGATGGCCGCCAGACGCTTTTCTGCAATTTCTTTTAACATTTTATCTCTTTTATACAGCAAAAATGCATACGCCGTACGGTTCGACCTCCCGACTCTTCCCCGAAGCTGGTAAAGCTGCGCAAGGCCCATATTGTCCGCGTCATGAATAATAATCGTATTGACATTTGAAATATCCAGTCCCGTCTCAATAATCGTCGTCGACACCAGCACGTCAATTTCACCGTTAATAAAACGGTACATAATATGCTCCAGCTCCCGCTCTTTCATCTGCCCATGGGCAAATTCCACAACCGCCTCGGGCAGCAGAGACGCGATTTTCGCCGTAACGTCTGCAATCTGCCGGACGCGGTTAAACACATAATAGACCTGCCCGTCCCTGGCAAGCTCCCTTGCAATGGCTTCCCGTACCATTTCTTCCTGATATTCCATCACATACGTCTGTATCGGAAGACGATCCAAAGGCGGCTCCTCTAAAATGCTCATATCACGGATTCCGATCAGACTCATATGAAGCGTCCTTGGAATAGGCGTCGCCGTAAGCGTCAGCACATCGACGCTGTATTTGAGCTGTTTGATTTTTTCCTTATGAGTCACCCCAAACCGTTGTTCCTCGTCAATAATCAAAAGCCCAAGATCTTTAAATTCCACGTCTTTGGAAAGCACCCGATGCGTTCCTACGATAATATCAACCATGCCCCGCTTTACTTCTGCAATCGTCTTTTTCTGCTCTCCCGCGCTTTTAAACCGACAGAGCAAATCTACCGTAATTGGAAAATCACGCATTCTCTGAACAAACGTATTGTAATGCTGCTGAGCCAGAATCGTCGTCGGCACCAGATATACCACCTGCTTTCCCTCCTGAACGGCTTTAAATGCGGCCCGAATCGCAATTTCCGTCTTGCCGTAGCCTACGTCGCCGCAGATGAGACGATCCATAATCTTTTTGCTCTCCATATCCCGCTTTGTGGCGGCAATGGCGTTTTCCTGATCCTGCGTTTCTTCAAATGGAAACAATTCTTCAAATTCTCTCTGCCAGACCGTATCCGGCCCGTAGGCATAGCCCTCGTTTTGCTGGCGCCTCGCATAGAGCCTGACGAGATCCGCCGCAATTTCCTCAACGGCTCCCTGTACTTTGCGTTTTGTCTTATGCCACTCCTGGCCGCCCAGCTTATTTAATTTTGGCTTTTTGGCGTCGGAACCGGCATATTTTTGAATCACATCGAGCTGCGTGGCAAGGATATAAAGGCAGCTGCCCTTGTCATATTCTATCTTAATATAATCTTTGACCGTTTTTTCTACTTCGATTTTTTCAATACCCCGGTAAATTCCCAGTCCATGATTCTCATGCACCACGTAATCGCCCACGGAAAGCTCTGAAAAGCTGGCAATCTTATCTCCCTCGTATACTTTTCGTTTTTTCCTCTTTTTCTGTTCCCTGCCAAAAATATCGCTTTCGGAAATCACCGCAAAATGAAGCAGCGGATATTCGTACCCACGCTTTACCTTGCCATAAAGCGCCATGATTTCGCCGGGCTTTGCCACACGATCGTAATCCTCCGTATAAAAACAGTTCAGGCCCTCTTCCATCAAATCTTCGGAAAGCCGTTTCGCCCTTGTTTTGGAACCGGACATCAACAAAATCGAATAGCCTTTTTTCTTGTAAGTTCTCAGGTCTTTGACCAGAAGCTCAAAACTGTTATGATAGCTTTCAATCGTTTTTGCCAGAATGCCATAGCGGTTTGCAACGGAAAATTCCGGCGCTTTGACGTCCAGAGCGGCCAGAGCCACGCACCGTTCCGCCGCAAGCTTTGCCGCCGTCTCCGCCTGTGTATAAAGCGCTTCCATCTGCCTGGGTAAAATATATCCCTTTTCCAGCCTCTGCTTCATGCTTTCCGAAAACTCCTGCTCCGTCATACGCCCCCGCTCCGCGCACCGGGTCAGTTCATCTAAAAAGACAACCGTTTCCCCGGCGTCAAAATAATCAAGCAAAGATACGGTATGCTCGTCAAAATAGGGCAGATAAGCGTCGATTCCGTCCGCGCCGGCCCGCTCCAAAATCTCTTCTTCCAATTCCTCCGCTGCCCGCCGGATTCTTGCCGCTTCCTCGGTCTTCATTTCTTTCCGATAAGCCTCATACAGTTTTTTGGCGTCTTTTTGTATGCGCTTTAGCCCCTCTTTTTTTTCCGCTTCCGTTAAAATCAGCTCTGTCGCCGGATAAATTTCAACGCTGTCCAGATTCTCGATCGAGCGCTGGCTTTCCACGTCAAAGCTTCGAATGGAATCAATTTCATCATCCCACAATTCGATTCGATAGGGATTTTCTTCCGTCAGAGGGAATATATCCACAATCCCTCCCCGTACCGCAAATTCTCCCGCCACTTCTACCTGGGCGGCAGCCACGTACCCCGTCGCGACAAGGCTGTGTTTGAGCCGTTCCAAATCCAGAACGTCCCCCACGCGGCAGTTTTGCATAGAGGCAAGAAACCGTCCCGGTCCGGGCATGCGGTTCATCAGGGCGTCGTACGTCGTAATCAGCGTCACGCCCTCCCCTCGGGCAATTTTTTTCAGGGCCAGAATCCGCTCCCGCGTCAGCACGTTTCCTCTGAGATCCGACTGATAAAACAAAATGTCTTTTCCCGGATAATAGACGGCTTCGCGATCAAAAAACCGATATTCCTCGTACAGTTCCCGTGCTTTTTGCTCATGAAAAGTGACAATGATTTTATTTTTAAAACCATTGCCCGTTCCACAAATAAAATGCGGTTTTTGTGAATCAATACAACCGGAAACCATCTGGATTCCCGGTCCTTTTGCAAGCTGCGCTTCTATTTTATTTATTTCTTCCAGAGTACGCAGCGGCTCCGTAAATGCTCTCATGTTACTCCCGCTTCTTTGCATTAAACTCGTTCATTGCGGCTTCCGTCTCATTGTTTACCATGCGCCCGGCCGCCTTACAGGCATTTTCAATTGCTTCATCCACGCTTTTGCGTTCTTCCCCGGAAAAACGCCCCAGTACGTAATCCGCTAAATCCCATCCCTGCGGCTTTTGCCCAACGCCGATTCTGATTCGGGAAAAATCACTGCCGCCCGCTCTCGCAATTATGCTTTTGATGCCGTTATGGCCTCCCGCGCTGCCTTTTTTCCGAATGCGTATGCTCCCCGGCTCAAGACTGATGTCGTCATAGATTACAATCAGGCTCTCTTCTGCCGAAAGTTTGTAAAAATCTAGTATTTCAGCAATCGAGTCCCCGCTTCTGTTCATATAGGTCAACGGCTTAACAAGCATAACCCGCGCGCCGCAAATGGCTCCCGTTCCGATAAGCGCTTTATGTTTTCTGGATTTCATCGTAATATTATATTGACTCGCCAACGCGTCAATGACGTCAAACCCCACATTATGCCTCGTATTTTGATATTTCTTTTCAGGATTTCCAAGCCCCGCTATTACGTACATGATGTTATCCTCCGCAGAATCTTTTTTCGGAAACAATTTTTTCCATATCGTTCTTCTGTCCATTCCATTCTCCATTTAAAATATCAGTCTATTATTCTAACCCAAATTTCGTTCTTTGTAAATGAAAAACATGATTTTGCACAAATTTCCAATCAGACAAAAAAATTCCCCGCCTTTCAAAAGCGGGGAATTTCCCTTCTCCTAAACTTCTGCTGTAAGAATCTCAGCCTGATATTTTTCCAAGATCATACTCTGAATTCTATCCCGAGTATCTGAATTAATCGGATGCGCAACATCCCGATATTCCCCATCTGCTGCTTTGCGGCTTGGCATTGCAATAAATAAACCCTTTTCACCCTCAATCACTTTTATGTCATGCACCACAAACTCCTCATCGATGGTAATCGATACTACAGCCTTCATCTTGCCTTCTTTTTCAACCTTTCGAATCCTTACATCTGTAATCTGCATAATTCCGTCCTCCTTTCCTGCCTTTTGAATCCTTTCATTATGGCGAATTAAGATTACATAACATATCTGTCGTTATCTTCACATACGACTTTTACGCCGTTGTCCCCACAGTAATAGGT
>CATOKN010000069.1 GCA_951800425.1 uncultured Lachnospiraceae bacterium | reverse complement strand
GTACCGTACCGATTTGGATGGAAAAAAGATAAACAGTCTGAGAGGGGAAGTTCCGTTTCAGGAAAGCCTTGTTATTGAAGGGGCAAAAGAGCTGGATCCGGTAAAAATGGAAGGAAAAATAGAAGATATTTCCGTTAGCGTAATTAATTCCAGAAAGCTTGGCATTCGTTCTTTGGTGGAATTTTCTGCGTCCGTGGAAAAACCCGAGGAAGCGGCCGTACTGGTTGGCGTCAAAGAACAGTCTGGCTGTGAAATTGAAACAGAACAGATGGAAGTGCTGGAAATGGTAACGGATAAAAAGGATACGATGCGGATCCGTAAGGAAATCGCGCTTTCCTCCAATAAGCCGAATATGGATGAAATTCTCTGGCACAGCGCAGAGCTTAGGGGAATCGGGAGCCATATGAGAAATGGAGAAATCGAAGTGACAGGAGAGGCGTTAATTTGCGTCCTTTATTCCGGGGCGGAAGAAGACGATCGTCTGCAGTGGTTTGAAACGACGGTTCCCATTAAAGGAGGGCTGGAATGCAATACCTGTGAGGAGTCACAGATATACCGGATTTCTGCAAGCCTGGCCCAGACCGGAATGGAAATTCAGCCGGACGAAGACGGAGAAGAGCGGAATATTTTACTTGAAATGGTAGTGAATTTTTCCATTTGTCTCTGGAAAGAAGAGAATATCGAAATGATTTCGGATATTTACGCGCTCGACAGACAGGTGACGCCGAAGTTTGAAGACGCATGTTTCGATAAGCTTCTGGTAAAAAATGATGCAAAATGCCGCATTGCTGAAAAAATTGAAATTGACGAAGCGCAGGAAGATATTTTGCAGATTTGCGTCAATGAAGAAAAGCTGGAAATAGAGCAGACCTCCGTTACGGAAGAAGGCGTGCTTGCAGAAGGCGTTTTGACTGTGGAAATTCTTTATATGACAAACGACGAATCTATGCCGATAAGCTCCGTACGCGCATTTCTGCCATTTTCTCAGACGATTGAGATGCCAAAGACAGACGGCCCGGTAAAAATTCAGTTGGATGGCGGTATGGATCAGGTGACGACAGTGCTGTCTGACAGCCGGACGATTGACATAAAGGCAGTAATCAGCTTAAATCTTCTGGCGTTTGAACAGCAGAAGCGGCAGATGATTACGGAAATTGAAGAAGCCGGCCTGGATCTTGACGCGCTGCAGCAAAGTCCGGGAATCGTCGGATATATTGCAAGAGAGGGCGATCGGTTGTTTGGAATAGCAAAAGAGAATCATACGACGATAGAAAATCTGATGGAGACGAACCATCTGACCGGTATGTTTGTGAAGCCGGGGGAGAAGCTTTTGATTATAAAGACGGTAGGGTAAAAAGCTGCCTGCCAGAAAGAGTCCGGCTGTTTGAGCCGGACTTTTCATCTGAGTGGAAAGGCATATAATTTTTTTGGAAGATGAAACCTTTGCTTGTAGAATCCAGGCCACAATGCTATAATGAAACACATAACCTTTTGAAAAATAAGGAGGCGGCGCGTGATAAAACGAAAATTGATACAGGCGGCAGCGGTAATTCTGGCTTCATCGCTTACGCTGGTACATATTCAGGCGGTAAATGCCAGCACGATGAATAAAGCGAAAAACGCAAAGAAAAAAGCCGAACAGGAATTGAATGAGGCAAATAAAAAAATAGAGGACATTGAAAAACAGCAGTCCGCGCTGCAAAGCGAGATTGACGAAAAAGATGCGGAGTTAGTGAACCTGCTGGTTAACATTGGCATACTGGAAGATGAATTAAAGGATAAAAACGTACAGCTGGATCAGGTGACAGCAGATCTTGGCAAAGCGCAGGAAACAGAAAAAACCCAGTACGCTTCCATGAAAAAGCGCATCCAGTTTATGTATGAGCGGGGAGATACCGCCATGCTGGAGGCTTTGCTTGGTTCGGCGGATATGTCGGATTTTTTAAACCGCGTGGAATATGTTTCGAATATTTATGAATATGACAGAGATCTTTTGGATCAGTATCAGATTACGGTACGTCAGGTTGCCGAGTTAAAGTCAACGGTAGAGACGGAAAAAGCAGAGCTGGAAGCCATGCAGGAGGAATATGCGCTGCAGCAGTCTTCGTTAGAGGACGTTCTGGCTTCAAAGCGTTCCCAGATGGGAAATTACGACAATCAGCTGGCGACAGCCCAGGCGGCAGCAGAAGAATACCGTTCAACGATTGCGGCCCAAAACGAGATTATCAAAGAGGAAGAACGCAGACAAAAAGAAGCGGAAGAAGCTGCAAAAGCCGCAGCCAAGGCGGCGGCAAAAGCGCAGGAAAAGGCAAATAACCAGACGGGCAGCCAAAACGGCAGCAGTTCCGGTTCAGAAAACGGCAGCGGCAATTCCGGTTCGCAAAGCGGCAGCTCTGATTCAGAATCCGACAGTAATTCCGGCGGCGGCGCAAATCCGGACTTTTCCACAAATGTCAGCGGAAGCGCAGTCGTATCCTACGCGACGCAGTTTGTCGGAAATCCTTATGTATGGGGAGGAACGAGCCTGACGAACGGAGCGGATTGTTCCGGATTTGTCATGAGCGTATTTGCCCATTTCGGCATCAGTCTGCCGCATAGCTCGGCGGCTTTGCAGGGATGCGGAAAAGCCGTCAGCTATGCCAATGCGCAGCCGGGAGATTTGATTTGTTATTCCGGACACGTTGGAATTTACATGGGCGGCGGCAGGATTGTGCATGCGCAAAGTACGGCCGTTGGCATTACGACAAGCTCTGCAACGTATCGTACGATTGTAGCCGTGCGGAGGGTTCTCTAGCATGAAAAAAAAGAGAAAGATACGAGAGACGACGCTCTTTACCATGATTATGCTGATGCTGACGCTTGCCATCGGCGCGTCCTCGTGGGTTCGGGCAAGGAGCATTGGAAAGCTTTCGTATCTGGAACATTTAGACGATACCATTGTTACGGTTGACGGCACGGATTATAAATGCCGCAATTTGGCTTTTTATCTGGCATATCAGGAAATGACCACGGAAGAACAGGCCAGAGTCTACGATTTGGAACAGACGGACAAATATTGGAACGCCCATGCCAACGGCTCTTTCTTGCGGCTTGAAGCAAAGGATCAGGCGATGGACATGGCGATCCATGACATTATCTTCTATGAAATGGCACAAAAAGAAAGCGTCAGCCTGACGTCGGAAGAACTTGCATATGTCGAAAATATGCGCATGGATTTCTGGAGTGATTTGGAAGAAGAGGGGCGGGAACGTCTCGGCGTTTCGGAAGACGAAATCAGCGAGGTTTTTCTTCGTATGGGACTGGCCCAGAAACATCAGAAAGAACTGGCCCAGAGAGAAGGGGTTGACTACCGGGAATATTATGTAAATGGAAGCGCGTATCAAAAGCTTTTAGAAGAACATACATATGAAATCAAAGAAAAGCTCTGGAAGCGTCTGAACTTTGGGAAAATTATACTGGATTAAGGAGCGAAAGAAAGCATTATGTCACAGAAAATAGGAAGAAACGACCCTTGTTGGTGTAAAAGCGGCAGAAAATACAAAGTCTGCCACCAGTCGTTTGATGAGAAAATTGCCAGAATCAAAGACGCCGGACACATTGTGCCGGATCACGATATGATAAAAACAAAAGAGCAGATCGCGGGCATTAAAGAAAGCGCAAAAATTAATATTGCCGTATTGGATTATGTGGCCGGGCATATCAAAGAGGGCATGAGTACCGAAGAAATCGACAGGATGGTATATGAAAAAACAACCCGTATGGGGGGAGTTCCGGCGCCGCTGAATTATCAGGGGTATCCCAAAAGCTCCTGCACGTCGGTAAACGATCAGGTATGCCACGGAATTCCGTCGAAAAACGATATTTTAAAAGCGGGCGATATTTTAAACGTAGATATTTCCACCAGGCTGAACGGCTATTATTCCGATTCCTCCCGCATGTTTTGTATTGGCGAGGTGAGTCCGGAGAAGCAAAAGCTGGTAAGAGTGGCCAGAGAATGTATTGACGCAGGGTTAAAAGAAGTAAAGCCATGGGGCTTTTTGGGCGATATGGGACAGGCCGTCCACGATTATGCATTTTCTCACGGATATACGGTGGTACGGGAAATCGGCGGTCATGGCGTGGGTCTGGAATTCCATGAAGATCCGTGGGTAGGCTATAACAGCAAGCGCGGAACGGAAATGCTGATGGTTCCCGGCATGATTTTTACCATAGAGCCGATGATTAATATGGGCCGTGTTGAAATTTATATAGATGATAAAAACGGATGGACGGCATATACGGAAGACGGCATGCCTTCCGCACAGTGGGAGGTTCAGGTGCTGGTGACGGAAGACGGATATGAAATTATATCCTATTAGTTCTTTTCGTGAAAGGGGGTGCAAAATGAAAAAGATAGAAGAATACGTAAGAAATATTCCGGATTTTCCGGAAAAGGGAATTATTTTTCGCGATGTGACGACTGTTTTGCAGGACGCGGAGGGGTTAAAGCTTGCGATTGATTCCATGCTGAAATTACTGGAGGGAATAGAGTTCGACGTTGTCGTCGGTACGGAATCCAGGGGATTTATTTTCGGAGTGCCGATTGCTTACGCGCTTGGCAAGCCGTTTGTTCCCGTTCGCAAAAAGGGAAAGCTTCCCTGCGAAACGATTTCCGCAAAGTATGATTTGGAATATGGAAGCGCAGAGATTGAAATGCACAGGGATTCCATAACCCCAGGACAAAAAGCAATTCTGGTAGACGATTTGATTGCTACGGGGGGAACGATTGAGGCGTGCATTCAGTTGATTGAAGAACTGGGAGGAGAAGTCGTCAAAATTATTTTCCTGATGGAGCTTGCCGGGTTAAAGGGCAGGGACAGGCTTGGAAAATATGACGTGGCGTCGGTAATTACTTACGAGGGCAATTAAAACGGGAGAGTATAGGATTATGTTAGAAAAATATTTTAAACTGAGTGAAAATCACACGACGGTAAAGACGGAGGTTGTAGCCGGAATTACGACATTTATGACAATGGCGTACATTCTTGCGGTCAATCCAAGTCTGCTTGGGAATGAGTTTGGTTCAAATATGGACGCTACGGCAGTGCTGATTGCAACCTGCCTTGCGTCCTTTATCGGAACGCTGGCCATGGCGCTGCTTGCAAATTATCCATTTGCGCTGGCTCCCGGCATGGGACTGAACGCATATTTTTCCTTTACCGTCTGCGGCGCAATGGGATATTCCTGGCAGGTCGCTTTGATGGCGGTATTTATAGAGGGGCTGATTTTTATCGTATTATCCCTGACCAACGTGCGCGAAGCGATTTTTGACGCGATTCCAGGTACGCTGAAAAAAGGCGTCAGCGCCGGCATCGGCCTGTTTATCGCATTTATCGGGCTTCAGGGCGCGCATATCGTAGTGGCAAACGATTCTACGCTGGTATCTTACGTGGATTTTGCCGGAAACTGGAATACGCAGGGAATCTGCGCGGTTCTGGCTTTAATTGGACTGTTCCTTACGGCCATCTTATATATCAAAGGAGTCAAGGGAGCAATTTTAATCGGAATTCTTGCAACCTGGCTTCTTGGCATGCTGGCTCAGGCGGTTGGAATTTATACGATTGATGCGGAAAACGGATTTTATTCCCTGTATCCGACGCTGGGCATGACGGATTTTTCCGCCATTGGAAAGACCTTTGGGCAATGCTTCCAGGCAGATTTTTCCAATGTTGGAATCTTTAATTTTGTTGTTATTTTGCTGTCTTTCCTGTTTGTAGATATGTTTGATACGATAGGAACGCTCATTGGCGTATCTTCCAAAGCGGGCATGCTGGATAAAAACGACAAGCTTCCAAGAGTAAAGCCGGCTCTTTTGGCGGACGCAATCGCGACTTCCGCAGGAGCAATTTTCGGTACCTCTACAACGACGACGTTTGTGGAAAGCTCCGCCGGAGTTGGCGAGGGCGCAAGGACGGGACTGGCTTCCGTTGTCACCGGATTTTTGTTTTTGCTGGCGATTTTCTTTGCCCCGATTTTTACGGCGATTCCGGGCTTTGCAACGGCTCCGGCCTTGATCTTTGTCGGATTTTTAATGGTATCCGCAATTTTGGGCATTGATTTTGAGGACGCGGTAGAAGCGGTTCCGGCATATCTTTGCATGATTGCGATGCCTCTTATGTACAGCATTTCGGAAGGCATTGCCATCGGCGTAATTTCCTACGTGGTTATTCATGTAGCATGCAAAAAAAGCAAACGGATTACGCCGTTGATGTATGTGCTGGCAGTATTGTTTGTCTGCAAATATATCTTCCTGTAATCCATTGGAACCAAACAGCGGCAGCTGTCCGGTAAATATCCGGCGGCTGCCGTTTTTGCCTGTCCCAAAATTCCTCCGGCTTTTTGTCTTACGTCCCTTTGGCTATGGATATGCTAGAATCTTTTTTTTATGCATATTCTGGTAAAAAAGAAAGGGAAAAAACATGAATTTCATTTTGAAATTAAAACTGGCCGCAGGAATTTTGCTGTTGCTTTTTTTCGTATGGCTTATATGGCGCAGGGAAATGTGCAAACGCAAAATACGCCGGATGGGAGAGCAGGAGAAACTAGCGCTTTTAAATGAGCTGATTGCTCCTTTTGGATTTTCTTACGAACCCAGACAGGAGGTTTTTACCAGCCGCGTGGACGCATGGCAGCGCAGGGAAGGGTACGAAGTATTGTTTGACAATCTTGCGTCAAAATTTCACATGGTAATTGACGCGTTTCCCGTTTATTTTGACTACAGAGATAAGACGTGGATGATTGAATTCTGGAAAGGGCAGTACGGAATAAATACGGGCGCGGAAATAGGCGTATATCACGCAAACCGGCGAATACCAGAAGAACAGAGAAGAAAGGTTCATTATAACGCGGTTTCAGATGAAGAAATGCCCCTGATTGGAATGCGTCTTGAGCGAAAATACCGGCGGTTGTTTGCCGGCAAAGCATTTCATTGGTGGTTTACGGCTTTTCGGATGGGCATGTTCAGCGAACCGGAGGATTTGATTCTTCGATCCAGCATTACATTTTGCGATCCGGCGCAGGCAAAGGCGTTTGGCGAGGGACTTCTTAAGGCCGGATGCCCGAAAAGCAGGTTTCGCGTCAGAAACCGCCGCGTCACCGTTCTTTTTGACTGGACGCAAAGCCACACGGGCTTTGAAAAATTCTACCGGCGTTTTGTGCAGAAATGCAACCGCATATATTGCCGTCTCTACCAGCTGGCAACGCTGCCGTTTACAAAGACGTCCGATCGAATGCTTTTTTTGTATGAACAGCTTCCCTGGTGCTTTCGCCGTATGCTGAGACTGCATGCGCCTGGCAGAAAGGTACGGATTACGCATGGGGTGTGAAAAAAGAATTGCCCGCGCGCTTTCAAACGGCGTTGAACTGCCACTTTATAAACGCAGCCGTTACGCAGTGTTCAGCGATTGCCACAGGGGCTGTGGAAATATGTCGGATAATTTTCTGAGAAACCAGCATTTGTACTTTGCCGCGCTTGGCCATTATTTTCAGGAGGGATTTGTTTATCTGGAGCTTGGAGACGGAGAAGAGCTTTGGGAAAACCGCAGCATGGCGAGAATTATGGAAATTCACAGCGAAGTCTATCACAAAATGGAGCATTTTAAAAAGAGGAAACGATTCTGCAAAATATACGGCAATCATGATATGGAATTAAAAAACAGCCTTCCGGAAAGCATCTGTCTGAAAAATCAGGAGGGCGGAAAAGACATTTATCTGATGCATGGACATCAGGCCGATTTTTTTAATTCTGTCTGCTGGAAAATTTCACGCTTTCTGGTACGTTATTTATGGAAGCCTCTGGAACAATTCGGAGTAAATGATCCGACAAGCGCCGCAAGAAATCATCGAAAAGTGCATAAATATGAAACATGCATGGCAAAAGCGGCCGAAGCGCATGATATTTATCTGATTGCCGGACATTCCCACAGGCCGCATTTGATGGAGGGCGAACAATATATTAACGCAGGAAGC
>CATOKN010000068.1 GCA_951800425.1 uncultured Lachnospiraceae bacterium | reverse complement strand
ACCTCTGCGATATATGCGGTATGTACTTTGAAGCCATACTTCGCTTCTATGTACTCCTTAATCATCTTGTATGTAACTCGCTCTTTCGGCTTGTATGCTGCGGCTCTCTTGGCAATATTATCAAGCGGCACTTTGCCCTCACCCTCGCCAAACTCGACTTTTACGTTGATTACGCTGTCAGGTTTTTTGTGGGAAAGCATTACAACCGTCTCCACATGCACCGTCTGCCCAAACTGATCCACCCCGCGCACTTTCACAATTTCATACCCGCCGTCACAAAGCACACGCAAATCCCTTGCGAGCGTCGCCGAATCACAGCTCACATACACAATCCTCTCCGGCCCTGCCTGAAGCATTGTATCCAGGCAAGTCTTATCGCAGCCTTTCCGCGGCGGATCCACTACAATCACATCCGGCTTTGGAATCTCTTCCTCCCACCTGTGCAGCACGTCTTCTGCTTTTCCTTCCAAAAACGTAACATTCTCAATCCCGTTCAGCTTTGCATTTTCCTTTGCGTCTGCAATTGCCCGCGGCACGACCTCCACGCCGTACACCCATTTCGCGCCCTCTGCCAGAAATAAAGAAATCGTCCCAATCCCGCAATAAAGATCCCACACGATTTCTTTTCCCGTCAGCCCGGCGTAATCAAGCGCCAGCGAATAAAGCTTCTCTGTCTGAACCGGATTCACCTGATAAAAAGACTCCGGAGAAATCCGATAGGACGTCTTTTTTCCAATCCTCTTAAAATCCGTCGTATCCCTCAGATACAGCGCATCCTCAATTGTGCCGCCGCCCCAGAGAACCCGGGAAGCATCGCCCAAAATCACATTCGTCTTCTTCCTGTTTTGATTCAGGGATACGCTTTTCATTCCCTCAATCTTAGAAAGCCGCTCTGCCAGAACCTCTTCCTTTGGCAGACGCGCTCCATTCACAACCAGGCACGCCATCATCTGCTTTGAATCAAATCCGTATCGAATTAAAACATGGCGCACCAAACCCTCGCCCGTATCTTCATCATAAGCGGAAACGCCGCAGTCCCTCATATAGCCAAGCACCGTCTCCAGCACGTCTTTATTCTGCGGCACGCCCAGCGCGCAGTCCGTATTAGAAATAATGTGATGCGTCCTCCCCGCATAAAATCCGGCCACAATCTCTCCTCTGGAATTTTTACCAATGGGAAACTGCGCCTTATTTCGATAGCCAAACGGCTCCTCCATTCCTACCATTGGTTCCATAACGCCGTCCACAAACGCTTCGTCAAAGCCTCCCAGACGGACCAGGTTCGCCCGAATTTTTCTTTGCTTAAATGCAAGCTGGCTCGGATAATCCATCTGCTGAATCTGGCATCCGCCGCAGGAACGGGCATAAAGACAACGGGGCTCCACCCTTACGGGAGAAGCCTCCTTTATCTCTTCCAGCCTTGCAAAGCCGTAATTCTTTTTTAGTTTCATAATCTTTGCGACAATCAAATCTCCAATCACCGCGTCCTTGACAAAAAACGTCATTCCGTCATGTTTTCCGATTCCCGCTCCGTCCGTTCCAATATCTTCAATAAAAAGTTCAATCCTGTCGTTTTTCTGCATATTAACCCTGCCTGCTTGTTTTTCGAATATTCGACTCCAAAAGACGGTTATATCCCAGCCATTCCGTATTTCCCTCCGGCACGGCAGAAAAAATCTCTTTCAGCGTCTCCATCTTGGCATCTATATTATCGGCAAAGTGAAGCGCCACAGCCTCTACCAACGCCGGTTTTTTTGGAGAACCAAATTCCAGCTCGCCATGATGCGCCAAAATACAGTGCTTCAATTCACTGCAAAGCTTTGGCGGGAAATCCGGAATCTCTCGGATATAGGCTCCAATCCACTCCGTACCAATCATAATATGTCCCAGAAGCTGACCCTCATCCGTATAATCATTGGCCGGAAATTCCGACAACTCTTTCATCTTTCCTATATCGTGAAACATAGCCGACGTCAGCAGCAAATCCCGGTTCAAAATCGGATACTGTCTGCAAAACGCTTCGCAAAGCTTTGTCACAGAAAGCGTATGCTCCAGCAATCCTCCCACGAAGCCATGATGTACGCTTTTCGCGGCCGAATGCGCTTTAAACTTCTCTGCAAATTCTCTGTCTTCAAGAAAAAATCCGGACAAAAGCTTCTGTAAATATGGATTTTTCACGGATTGAACCAATCCTTTTAATTCCTCATACATCTGCTCAATATCCCGGCTGCTGACCGGAAGATAATCTTTCGGATCATATTCTCCGGGCTGTACCCGCCGAACCCGTTTGATATTCAGTTGAAGCGCGCCCTGAAATGAAGTAAGATCTCCAACTACGTCAATATAATCCAGCGTATCAAAATCTTCTATTCCCTGAGAACCCGGCTCCCAGATTTTTGCGTCCAGCATGCCACTCTTGTCCTGTAAAATCACATTTTCATAAGGCTTCCCATTTTTTGTAACTGCAGCCTGTTTATGCTTGCACAGCAATATTTCATGAATTCTTTCGCCTTCCCGGTATGTTTCAATATATTTCATCTTTCATTCGCCGCCGATGCGGCGTCTCCTTTCTTCTGCCCGCGCAGCATAGCGTATATTATGCCCTGTATGCGCTCCGTCTTTCTGCCTTTTTTCTACGGAAGACTGCTTACCGCAACATGACATGTCACTTCCAAATACTCGTTCATGCCCTGGCGCTTGACTACGATTTCCGCCACAGCTCCCGGTTCCAAAGCCAATACATTTTTTTCATAAGCTTCCACCGTACTGATTTCTTCCCCATTCATTTTTACAATCACGTCTCCGCTCTGCAAACCGGCGTCCAAAGCCGGAGAATCCAAAACAACTTCCTTGATAAACACACCCTGCGGTATATGGTGTTCCAGCGCTATTTTATCCGTAACCGTTACCGTCTTAAGGCCAAGGTACGGAATATCTTTGCCGTTTGAAAGCATCTCAATTACTTTTTTCAAATCAGAAATAGAAATTGCCGTCAGCGTATTGTCTTCTCCCGTACTGCTGTAAGCCTGCATGACAAGTCCTATCACTTCCCCGTTAAGATTTAAAAGAACGCCGCCGCTGCTGCTGTTTCCCACTATGTCGGTTGTAAAAACGGCATACGTATGGTCCACTGTCTGAATGACATTTCCAACAGAAGTAATATTTCCCGTGCCAATGGAATAATTCGTCCCCAAAGGGCTTCCGATTGCAATTGCAATGTTTCCCTGCAGTACGGAACGCGAATTTCCCAGCGAAGCATACAGAATCCTCTCTTTTGTACTCTCCCCCAAAAGTCCGGGATTCACAGACAGAATCGCAATTCCGGTATTGCCGTCGTATTTTTTCAAAACAGCCGGAACCGTCACTTCATCCAGAAATGTTACGCGGATTTCCGCCGCCGTCTGTACGACCTTATGCTCCGTTAAAATCAGAATTTCACTTCCATTGTCGCCGATGATAATTCCACAGGACTGCCCGTTGCTTTCGTACGCATTGTCATACCAATCCGTACTGCTGATGACGCCGGTAACCGTCACTACGGAACGATTTGCTTCCTTGCCAATTGCATAAATCTTATTTTGCAGCATCTGATAATCGGAAATTTCCAGCTCTTTTGCAATCACCTGCTCCGTTTCCTGCACGGGCTCCTGCGCTTCTTCCGTTTCTGACGGCCATTCCGTTTCCGTCGCTTCTTCTGTCTCGTAAAAAAGACTTTCCGAATCTTCCGGAATCGTTATCACCGGGTTTTCTTTCGGATGCAACCAGTTCTCCATAAACGGACGCAGAAAAGTAAATACAAAGCATGCGACTGTTCCAAATAAAATGGCGAATAAAACCGTACCGATTCCATTTCTGAGCAGCCTTTTTTTATTTACCGGCTTTGCCTTGATTTTTTCACTGATAAACGCAAACTCATCCTTATCCATTTCAGCCATACCGTTATTCTCCTAAAACCGCATGATCTTATGTACATTTCCAATTGTTCAACCTTTATTATACGAGTAATGAAAGGGGGATGCAAGATTTTTATTTTCCCTTTTAAACCTGTAAAAGATAATGTATAATCATACTATCAAAGCAATTGAAACAGAATTGAGGACAATATGAATCAAAAAGTATTACACACATTAGAATACGATAAAATTACAGAAACCTTAACAGAATTTGCTTTCAGCGCTTATGCCAAAAAGCAGTGCCAGAATCTGCTTCCCATGACGGACATTTCCGCCATAAATGCCGCCCAGAGACAGACAGGGGACGCGCTTTCCCGGATTTTTAAAAAGGGAAGCTTATCCTTTTCCGGCATCCATCCGGTGGAAGCTTCCATGAAACGTCTCGAAATCGGCGGTTCTTTAAGCATTTTGGAATTTTTACAGATCAGCTCTCTTTTAGAAGCAGCCAAACGCGCCAAAAATTTTGGAAGAGCAGAGCGGGAAGATGCGGCAAGAGATTCCCTGAGCGAGCTTTTTGACGCCATCGAGCCTCTGACTCCTCTGAATGATGAAATCAAACGCTGCATCCTGTCAGAAGACGAAATCAGCGACGATGCAAGCAGCGCTTTAAAATCCATCCGCCGCTCCATTGGCGGCATGAACGAACGAATTCGAAGCCAGGTAAATAAAATTATGAATCAGGCAAATAGCAGCGGCTTTTTGCAGGATTCCGTCATTACCATGCGAAACGGCAGATACTGCATTCCGGTAAAAGCAGAAGCAAAAAACCAGGTGCCGGGCATGGTACACGATCAGTCCAGAAACGGCTCCACCCTGTTCATCGAGCCCTCTGCCGTCGTGAACTTAAATAATGAGCTGAAAGAACTTTTTTTAAAGGAAGAAAAAGAAATCGAAGCCATACTTGCCGCATTGAGCAGCCGCGTATTTGAATGCGCCGCATCCATTAGCGAAGATTATAAGGCGCTGACGGCTCTTGATTTTATTTTTGCAAAAGCGCAGCTTGCCAAACTGCATAACGGCTCCGCTCCCGTTTTTAACGAAGAGGGGCAAATTCGCATCCGCAAAGGACGCCATCCGCTCTTAAATCCAAAAACCGTAGTTCCCATAGACGTCTCTTTGGGGGAAGACTTTGACCTTTTGATTATTACCGGGCCAAATACCGGCGGAAAAACCGTTTCCTTAAAAACCGTCGGACTTTTGACGTTAATGGGCCAGGCCGGACTTCATATCCCGGCGGCTGACCGCTCCAGACTTTCTGTCTTCGAGGACGTATATGCCGATATTGGAGACGAGCAAAGCATTGAACAAAACTTAAGCACATTTTCTTCCCATATGACAAATATTGTATCGATACTGGAACACGCTACGGAAAACTCTCTCGTGCTGTTTGACGAATTATGCGCCGGAACGGACCCGACGGAGGGCGCCGCGCTCGCCATTTCTATCTTATCCAGGCTGCACGCCTTTGGCGTCCGTACTATGGCGACGACCCACTATAGTGAAATCAAAGTCTTCGCACTCTCCACAAAAGGCGTAGAAAACGCCTGCTGTGAATTTGATGTGGAAACTTTAAGCCCCACTTACCGCCTTTTAATTGGAATTCCGGGAAAGAGCAACGCATTTGCCATTTCCGGCAAAATCGGGCTGGACGCTTCTCTCATTGAAGACGCCAGAGGCAGGATTACAGAATCCGAAGCCAGCTTTGAAGATTTGATTTCCGATCTGGAAACCAGCCGCCGGACAATTGAACGGGAACGGGAAGAAATTGACGAATACAAAAAAGAAATTTCCGCTTTAAAGAAAAAACTGGAACAAAAACAGGAACGTCTGGATCAAAACAGGGAAAAAATTCTAAAGGAAGCCCACGAACAGGCTTTTGCAATTTTAAAAGAAGCGAAAGATTTTGCCGACGAATCCATTCGCAATTTTCATAAATTTGGCCAGACCCAGGCTCCGGCAAGCGAAATGGAAAAAGAACGGGCAAAGCTCCGCACCAAAATGAACGGCGCGCAGGGCCAGCTTTCCAAAAATTCAAACGCGTCTTCGACCAATAAAAAAGTTCCCAAGAAACTGCGCGTCGGCGATTCTGTAAAAGTGCTTTCCATGAACTTAAAGGGAACCGTCCATACGCTGCCTAACGCCAAAGGCGATTTATACGTTCAGATGGGAATTTTAAATTCTCTGGTCAATATCAACGATCTCGTGCTGCTGGAAGAAGACAGTTCTTCTGCCGGGAAAAATTTCAAAAAAACAGGCGCTGGAAAAATCAGAATGAGCAAATCGGCTTCCGTCTCTGCCGAAATCAATTTAATTGGCAAAACCACCGACGAAGCAATCGCCCTTTTGGACAAATATTTAGACGACGCTTATCTTGCCCACCTGCCATCCGTCCGCATCGTCCACGGAAAGGGAACCGGCGCATTGCGGACAGCCGTACAAAAACATTTGAAACGCCAGAAATATATCAAATCTTTCCGTCTTGGAGCGCTTGGCGAAGGAGACGCCGGCGTTACCATTGCCGAATTTAAGACAGATTAATCAAACAGGAGGCTTTATTTATGGCTGCAAAACAAAAAATTTTAATTGTAGACGACGACGTAAACATTGCGGAACTGATTTCCCTTTATCTGACGAAAGAATGTTTTGATACAAAGACCGTAAACGACGGCGAGGAAGCGCTGGCTGCATTTGAACAATATGCGCCCAACCTCGTTCTTCTGGATTTAATGCTGCCTGGTATCGACGGCTACCAGGTCTGCCGGGAAATTCGCGCAAAATCTGACGCGCCCATTATTATGCTCTCAGCCAAAGGAGAAATCTTTGACAAAGTTCTCGGACTGGAGCTGGGCGCAGACGATTATATTCTAAAACCCTTTGATTCTAAGGAGCTGGTCGCCCGGGTAAAAGCGGTTTTGCGCCGGTATCAGCCCTCTTCCAAAAAGAACTCTGCTGTTTTAAACATCAAATGTGTGGAATATCCGGGCCTTGTGGTAAATCTTTCGAATTATTCTGTTCTTTACCATGGACAGCCGGTTGATATGCCGCCAAAAGAGCTGGAGCTTTTATATTTTCTTGCCGCTTCCCCAAATCAGGTGTTTACCAGAGAACAGCTTCTGGACCACATCTGGGGCTATGAATATATTGGCGATACGCGCACCGTAGACGTACATGTGAAGCGTCTGCGCGAAAAAATCAAAGACAGCAACTCCTGGAGCCTTGCAACGGTTTGGGGCATCGGCTATAAATTTGAAGTCACCGGGTGAAACGCATGAAGAAAAAAATCTACCTCAAATTATTTTTTGGTTTCCTGTTGTTTGGAATCCTGGGATTTACCCTTGTTTCAAGCTTCACCGCATATTTCTCCTACCGATACGTCCAGTCAGAAGAAGCCTCCGCCCTCTACAAAGAGGCAAATCTGATTGCTTCCGACTATGCGGTCAGCTACTACAGCAGCAACATTACATTGGAAGACTTTGAAAGCCGCCTGAAAGCTCTCGATACTTATCTGGCTTCTGAAATCTGGATCGTAGACGTAGATGGAGTACTCCTTTTAAATTCAAGAGAAAAATCAGAATCCGGCCAACTAAAAAAAATCGACGACTTTAACATCGGCGATTTTCAACATAAGTACTATCAGACAGGGTTTTTTTATGATTTATTCAAGGAGGAGCAATTAAGCATATACGCGCCGATTTCCCTGGGCTACAAGGTCAAAGGATACGTTATTCTCCACAAGCCTCTTCGGGCAGTCCTTTCCTTTCATACCGGATTTTTAAAAATTGCATATGCAACTCTCGCCCTCCTCATTCTATGCGCCGCTTTGCTGCTGGCCTTATTTTTCTATGCCATTCTTTGGCCCATCCGAAAAATCACAAAAGCAGCCGGCGAATATGCTTCCGGTAATTTCAAACGCCCGGTAGACGTGCATGGCAATGATGAAATCGGATATTTGGCCGCTTCTCTGACATATATGGCAAATGAATTAAACACGCTGGAAGAAGATCAGCGTAAGTTTGTCTCAAATGTCTCACACGACTTCCGCTCTCCATTAACCT
>CATOKN010000067.1 GCA_951800425.1 uncultured Lachnospiraceae bacterium | reverse complement strand
GCCATAGAGAGCATTTCAAGCAGACGCTTTGGATAATTGTGGTAGTTCTTTATGGCGGTAAAACCGTTTTGCGCAATTTCCCTGCGGTCTTTTTCATGGGTAAGATAGTATTCCGTCTTAGAAAGCAGCTCGTCCTCGCTCCCATAGCATTCCAAATCAACGCCGGGCGTAAAATATGACGGAATGTCCGCCTGATAATTTGTCAGCAAAAACCCCTGACAGCCTAAGACGTCAAAAATGCGCAGAGGAAGTCCCTCGCGGATTGCTCTGGAAGTCATATTCAAATTGATTTTGCTGAAATGGAAAATAAGCGGCATTTCCGTTAAGGTTTTGGCAAGGCCCCGGTTGTTTACGGGAAGACGCTTTGTATCGCTGGCCGTATATAAATCGACCGGATGGCGTTTGCTAAGGATTGTCATGGCGCGGACGCGCTCCTGCGCGGAAATTTTTGAGCAAAGATAAAGCCTTGCCATCACGGCCTTATCATTTCGAATCGCTTTTTCCGGAGGAATGTAAAAATCCGGGGCAAAAGCTTTAAATTCTTCGACTGTCTGATCCGACAAAACTTCTTCCAGGAAATAATATCCATATATTTTTTGCTGCGCCGCCATGAGGCCGTCCAGATAGCCCGATAAAAAATCAGGCATGGCGTTTATCCTGTCATAGGGGCATTTTTCCGTATAAAGGGAACCGACAAACGAAACGTCATGGCTGTATTTTTGTCTGAAAGAGGCGGGGGCCTGTGCAATCACGGACGTCCAGCGCTCCGGATTGGTCGCCAGCGGAAGATAAAAAACGCAGTCCGGATTTCTTGGAGCAATTTCCCGGTATTGCGCCGGATCAAATAAAAAAATGCGGTTGCATTTGTTTTCAACGGAATGCGACAGCAGCTCTAAAACGGGACAGTCAACCGTCCAGCAGATATAAAGAATGCCGTATATATTACAGATTTCCGATAAAAAAGGATAAAAATTGATGCTGAAAATAAAATCGTACGCCCGTTTTTGCAATGCTTTGGAAACGATGCGGACGCATTCGTCTGCCGGAAGATTCTTTTCTGTGATTTCCACTGTAATTTCCGAAACAAAATTGCCAAGCTCTGAAAATCCGGCAATGACGTCCGGTTCACAAACGCTTCCGTACCGGTAAAATAAGATATTCATAGGAAAAATCCCCTCTTTATTGTTGTAAAAAGCTTATTGACATTATATACTAAATGATAGGGCTGCAACAAGTATAAAAATGAAGAAAGAAAAGACCGATATAGAAAACAGGAGGGTTTTATCATATGTTAAATGGAAAGACAATTTTGGTTACAGGCGGGACAGGCTCTTTTGGCAACGCGTTTACAAAGTACGTGCTAGAGCATTACGAGCCAAAAAAAATTATTATCTATTCCAGAGATGAATACAAGCAATTCGTCATGGGAAATAAGTTTCGGAAATATAAAGAAAAGCTGCGCTTTTTTATCGGGGACGTGAGAGATAAAGAAAGGCTGTCCCGGGCGTTCGACGGCGTTGATTTTGTGGTGCATGCGGCCGCGCTTAAGCAGGTGCCGGCATGCGAATACAATCCGATGGAAGCGGTAAAGACAAACATCAACGGCGCAATGAATATTGTAGACGCGGCGTTAGACTGCGGCGTAAAAAGGGTCGTGGCGCTGTCTACGGACAAGGCGGTAAACCCGATCAATCTGTATGGCGGGACCAAGCTGGTATCGGATAAATTATTTATTGCGGCAAATGCTTATGCGGGAGCAAAAGACGTCTGCTTTTCAATTGTAAGATATGGAAACGTAGCGGGAAGCCGCGGTTCCGTGATTCCGTTTTTCCGAAATATTGTCGCGGATGGAAAAACGTCGCTTCCGATTACCGATTACCGGATGACGCGTTTCTGGATTAGCCTGGAAGAGGGCGTGCAGCTTGTCATCAAGGCGCTGTCAGAGGCCAAAGGCGGGGAGACGTTTATTTCAAAGATTCCCTCTTTTAAGATCACAGATTTGGCGCAGGCTATTTTGCCGGGATGCGAAATGCCGGAAGTTGGAATCCGGGAGGGGGAAAAACTGCACGAGGTTATGGTGACGAGAGAAGATTCTATGCTTGCTTATGAATATGAAAAGCATTTTATCGTCTATCCTCATTTTGAATGGTGGAACGAAAGTAAAATCCAGGCGGGCGGGAAAAAAGTAGCGTCCGGATTTGAATACAGCTCCGGAACAAATTCAGAGTGGCTGTCCGTAGAAGAAATTGCAGAGCGTTTAAAAACGGTGCAGGAGCATTGAGTGGGAAATTATGAAGAAAATCTGCTTATTGGAAAATGAAGCAAAGCGGGAAGAGAGATTTTTTGAAATTCTTTTTGATGAAAGGATTGCAGAAGGCGCGTTTCTTGTTCCAAAAACTGAGTTATATCAAATAGGCGGCATAAATCGAAGGATGAAAGCGAAGCAGCAATACGAGTTGCTGCTTCGTTTTGCAGACGCTTATTATGTGGAACTGGAAGAATGCCCGTCGGGGAATGAAGCCGCGGATGGCTTTTTACTGCTGGATGGCGAAAGTACAGGCCCAGTGCGGGAGGAAATTTCCGCCGATTGCTATATTATCGCCAAATACAGGGATAAGCTGCTGGCAAGAGGATTTTTTGACATGGCGGTACAGTCCGTTATAGAAGCCGCGGACGCCCATGGAATGAAAGAAGAGGCGGTGCGGCTGTTAGAGCGCATGCTGAAGCGGCAGGAAGCGTATTACAGGATTGACGACGCCATTCGTCCCATTTTGATTTATAAAGGGGAAGATATTTGCTACAATGTACTGAATATTTTTGCGGAACAGTTTGGGGAAGCTTTGCGGCGCATGGGGCAGAAAGTGGAATATTTTGATCCGGAGCAGGATGACATAGCGTCCATGTCCAAATATATTGGAAAGCATTATTGCGCGGTCATTGGCATGCAGACCTATTTATTCAGTATTATGATGCAGGATGGAACCGCATATCTTCACGATAAAATTTACGGCCCAAAGTATAATTTTATTTTCGATCATCCCATTTGGATCAGAAAACATCTGGTACAGTCTCCCAAGGATCTGCATATTCTCACGCATGATATGGGTTATGTGAAATTTTGCGAGCGGTATTATAAAAGAAAGTCGTTTCTGTTTCCTCCGGCAGGAATCTGCCCGCAGATGATGGAACAGAAAAGACAATATCAGATTTCGTTCGTAGGCACGTACGGCGATGATCTGGCCGAAGCGCTTCTTATGCATCAAATGGACAGAAAAATACGTTTTCTTTCCAATCGCTTTCTTTTAAAAATGAGGAAATATCCAAATTTGGCGGCAGACGAAGCGTTTCGCCTGGTTTTGGATGAAATGGGGGAAGCATATGCGGAGGAAGAATATATGGATTTATTTTTCCGGTGCCGCAGAACCATTTACTGCGTCATGCACTATTACCGCGCAAAGACGATGGAAACGCTTTTAAAGGCGGGATTTCAGGTGGATGTATTTGGGGAAAGCTGGGAAAAGAGCAGCTTAAAAAAGTATCCGAACCTTATCTGCCATCCGAATGTTTCGTCAGAAGAAAGCATGCAGGTGTGGAAGCAGTCAAAAATATCATTAAATGTCATGTCCTGGCATAAAGGCGGATTTACGGAGCGAATGGCGAATATTATGATGTGCGGCGCGGTTTTACTGACCGATCATACGGATTACCTGGCCGGACGGCTGGAAGCAGGAAAGGATTTGCTGGTGTTTCAGCTGGACAGGCAAAAGGAGCTTTTGGCTATGATAAAAGAATATCTGAGCTGTCCGGAAAAGCTTTTGGAGATGGCGGAAAGCGGAAAGAAAAAGGCATGGGAACATCATACATGGAGCAGCAGGGCGGAGGAATTTTTGAATATCGTTTTGGAGGATGAAGTATGTGGAGCGGAATAGAGCAGATGCTTTTTAAGATGAAGCGATATACGAAAGAGGAGTATTACGCCCATTTTCCGATGCTGGAACATTGGCTTCTGGAACAGGAGAAGCTGCTTACGCCGAAAAAGAAGCATCGAATTACAATTGTTAATTTATGTGAAAATCTGACGCTTGAGCTGCATGAATATCCGATTTGGATGCGGGTGCATTTGCTGTCTTTCTGCATGAAATGCTGCGAAGAAAAGAAATACGCGGAATGGCTGATTCAGGAAGCGCTGGAGGCGAACGGAGACGAATTGAAGGAATATCATAAATATTTCTTATATTGGCAAATAACAAGCGCCGTGTTTCAGAATGTTAAATTACAGAGCAAATCTGTGGAAAGAGGAAGAGCGAAGCTGTACAGGGCATTATATCAGGCGTTTTATGATGCGTATCAGGTAAAAAAATATGGACGCATACCAGTGGAACAAAGGAATCCGGAGCTTGTATTTGTATTTACATCACAATTCTTAACTCTGGAACACGGACCTACAAAGTCTGTATGCGACAGGGCGTATTGTTTGAAAAAGTATCTGGGAAAGGAAGTTGCCATAATAAATACGGCTTTGCTTACACCATCAAAAGGAGAGATGCCATGTTACCGTATTAGGCGAGGCAATTATATATCGGAATATCCTGAAAAAGCATCTTTTAAATTTCAGGATGAAGAATTCGAATATAACCAGTGCGGGAATGATATGCCGGATCTTTCGACCATTCAGGCTGTTCTGAAGAGAGTTGCAGAAGAAAAACCATATTGCATTGTCAGCATCGGAGACGGGGATCTCTGCGCAGATTTGTGCGGAAATCTTGTGCCGCAGATTGCGATTTGTACGGTATCCTCTGAACTGGCGATCACAGCCAGCAAAATTCAGGTGATAGAACGGGATTTGCAGGCGGATGATTATGAAATTTTGCAGATACTGGGCGTTGAGCCTGAGAATGTAAAAAAAGCTCTGTTTACGTATACATTTAAAGAACAAAAGAATCATTATTCGCGCAAGGAGCTTGGATTGAAAGAGGATTCTGTTGTTTTGCAAATCAATGGCTGGAGGCTGACAACAGAATTACAGGATGATTTTTTGCAGATGCTTGAAAATGTCCTTATTATGGAGGACTGCACAGAAGTGATTTTTATGGGCAGGTTTGAAGATTATAAAGAAAGGATCTGTATGTATCCTCATTTGAAAGAAAGATCGCATTATTTTGAGAACCACAGGGATTCGCTGGCGGTGACTGAGCGCTGCGACATATATGTCAATCCAAAGCGCAAAGGCGGGGGAACGTCGGCTGCGGAAGCGCTTTATATGGGTCTGCCTGTGGTTACGCTGCCATATGGGGATGTGGCGGCGGTAGCCGGTCAGAATTTTCATGTAAAGGATTATTATGAAATGAGTGAAAAAATAAGAGCGTACTGCCATGATAAAGCGTTTTATGATAAAATGTCGGAATTGGCCGGAAAGCGGGCCGCGGCGCTGACAGACAGCAGGACGCATTTTTGTGAATTGTTTCGAGAGATCGAATCGCAGCCGGATTTTAGATAATGGAGAAAGGAACAGAGAGTAGGTTTTTGATGAAAATGGAGAAAAAAGCGCTTATAACAGGAATTACAGGACAGGACGGCTCTTATCTGGCTGAATTTTTGCTGGACAAGGGGTATGAAGTACATGGGATGATTCGGCGTTCATCGGTGGACTACCGGGAGCGAATCGCGCATCTGGAAGGAGAAAAGAATTATTATCTGCATTATGGAGACTTGTGCGATTCTATGAGCCTTGTATCGGTCATTGGTTCCATACGGCCGGACGAGATTTATAATCTTGCGGCGCAAAGCCATGTGCAGGTTAGTTTTGAAGCGCCGGAGTATACGGCGGACGTTGGGGGAGTTGGAGTGCTTCGGGTGCTTGAGGCGGTTCGCCTGTGCGGTCTGGCAAAGAGCTGCCGCATTTATCAGGCGTCAACGTCGGAGTTATATGGAAAAGTAGAAGAAGTACCCCAAAATGAAAATACGCCGTTTCATCCATACAGTCCGTATGCGGTCGCCAAGCAGTATGGTTTCTGGATTACGAAAGAATACCGGGAAGCATATCATATGTTTTGCTGCTCCGGCATTTTGTTTAATCATGAATCGGAACGGCGGGGGGAGACGTTTGTGACCAGAAAGATTTCGCTTGCGGCGGCGCGCATTGCGCAAAAGAAGCAAAAGAAGCTGTATCTTGGAAATCTGGATTCCCTGCGGGACTGGGGATATGCGAAAGATTATGTGGAATGCATGTGGCTGATTTTGCAGCATGATACGCCGGATGATTTTGTCATTGCAACGGGCGAGCAGCATTCCGTACGGGAATTTTGCAGGCTGGCATTTCATTATGCCGGAATCGAGCTGGAATTTCAGGGAACGGGCATAGAAGAGAAAGGAATCGATCGGGCGACCGGAAAAGTCCTGGTGGAAGTAAGCCCTGATTTTTACCGGCCTACGGATGTTGTAAATCTTCTCGGCGATCCGACGAGGGCAAAAACGAAGCTTGGCTGGAATCCGACCAAGACCAGTTTTCAGGAACTGGTGAAAAAAATGGTTTTGCATGACATGGAGCGGACGGCGGCAGAAAGGCAGAGTTCATAATGAAAAAAGATGCAAAAATATATGTCGCGGGCCATTGCGGCATGGTTGGTTCCGCCATAGTGCGAAAGCTGCGTAAGCAGGGATATGAAAATCTGATTATGCGGACGCATCAGGAGCTGGATCTTTGTCGCCAGGAACAGGTGGAACAGTTTTTTGCGGAGGAGAAGCCGGAATATGTATTTCTGGCTGCCGCCAAAGTTGGGGGAATCGCGGCCAATCAGGAATATCCGGCAGATTTTATGTGGATTAATCTGGCGCTGGAGATGAACGTCATTCATTCCGCGTGGAAGAACGGCTGTAAAAAGCTGGAATTTCTGGGCAGCTCCTGTATTTATCCGCGCATGGCTCCTCAGCCGATGAAGGAACACTGTCTTTTGACGTCGGAATTGGAGGCAACCAATGAAGCCTATGCCCTGGCAAAGATTTCCGGCCTGAAATATTGCGAATATTTAAACCGGCAGTACGGCACGGATTTTATCAGCGTAATGCCGACCAATTTATATGGACCAAATGACAATTACCATCCCAGCAACAGCCATGTTTTGCCGGCCCTGATTCGGCGGTTTCACGAAGCCAAAATACAGCGGCAGCCCTATGTTACCTGCTGGGGGGACGGTTCCGCGCTGCGGGAGTTTTTATATGTGGATGATTTGGCGGATTTATGCGTGTTTTTGATGAATCATTACAGCGGGAATGAAACGGTTAACGCGGGAACCGGCAAAGAAGTAAGTATAAAAGAGCTGGCAGAGCTGACGGCGAAAGTGATTGGCTATCATGGCGAGATACGCTGGGATGTATCGAAGCCAAACGGCACGCCAAGGAAGCTTCTGGACGTGGGGAAAGCGTCCGGGCTTGGCTGGAAGCATACGATAGAACTGGAGGATGGAATTCGTCTGGCGTATGAGGATTTTCTACATAATCCGATGCGGGCAGAACGATAAGAAAGGAGAAAGGGCATGAATGTTGTATTGTTATCCGGAGGTTCCGGCAAGCGCCTGTGGCCGCTTTCCAACGACATACGTTCCAAGCAGTTTATCAAAATGTTTCCGCGCGGGGATGGAGCCTATGAGTCCATGCTGCAGCGCGTCTACCGTCAGATCCGCATGGTAAATCAAGATGCTTTCGTAACGGTTGCGGCAGGGAAGCCGCAGGTTTCCGCGATACGCAATCAGTTGGGGGAGGAGGCGGAAGTTTCTGTGGAACCCTGCAGAAGAGACACGTTTCCTGCGATCGCGCTGGCGACGTCTTTTCTGGTTGATGTGAAAAAAAGAGATCCGGAGGAAGCCGTCGTAGTCTGTCCAATCGATCCCTATGTGGAAGAAGATTATTTTCAGGCGCTAAAAGCGCTTTTAAAACAGGCGGAGAAAGGGGAGGCAAACCTCGTCCTGATGGGAATGGAACCGACGTACCCCAGTGAAAAATACGGATATATCATTCCGGAAAGCGGAGATTTGCTCAGCAAAGTTTCCACTTTTAAAGAGAAGCCGGACGTAAATACGGCCAGAGAATATATC
>CATOKN010000066.1 GCA_951800425.1 uncultured Lachnospiraceae bacterium | reverse complement strand
GCGTAATAATTCGCCGCCTGACCGGATGAAGTCAGCATTCCCGCAATGCCTCCCTCCAGCTCGGTAATTTTCGCCGCTACCGCATCGTTGGTCGGGTTTTGCAGCCGCGTATAAAAATATCCCGCTTCTTCCAAATCAAACAGCCGTCCCATCTGATCGCTGTTTTCATAGCGAAACGTCGTACTCTGATAAATCGGTAAAACCCTCGGCTCGCCTTTTTTCGGCTTCCAGCCTGACTGAATGCATATTGTTTCCGGTTTATAATGTTCACCCATATATTTTCTCCCTGTCTTTCTATTTACTCTTCCCAGTTATGGAACACTTCCTGTACGTCGTCGTCTTCCTCCAAAAGATCTAAAATTTTACGAATGTTGTTCAAATCCGATTCTTCGGACAACGTCACATAGGTCTGTGGAAGCATTGTCACTTCCGCATTTGCCATTGGAATATTTTCTTTTTCCAAAGCTTCCCGCACGCCGGAAAACGCATCCGGCGCCGTAAGGATTTCGTAGCTGTCCTCTTCCTCGGAAAAATCGTCTGCTCCCGCGTCAAGCGCCGTCATCATCAAATCGTCCGCGTCCATTTCGCAGTCCTCTTTGGCGATAATGATCTGCCCTTTTTCATCAAACATATATGAGACGCATCCCTGGGTTCCGATGCTTCCGTAACCCTTGGTAAATGCGTTCCGTACATTTGCCGCCGTCCTGTTTTTATTGTCGGTCAGGGCTTTTACGATAAGGGCCGTTCCCGAAGGACCGTACCCTTCATATGTAACCTGCTCGTAATTGACGTTTGTCGTATCGCCGGCGGCTTTCTTGATTCCCCGCTCAATCGTATCGTTTGGCATGTTGTTGGATTTCGCTTTTGCGATTACGTCCCTTAATTTGCTGTTATTCGCCGGATCGGGACCGCCTTCTTTTACCGCAATGGCAATCTCTCTTCCGATGATCGTAAATATTTTTCCTCTTGCCGCGTCGTTTTTTTCTTTTTTATGCTTGATGTTGGCAAATTTGGAATGTCCTGACATAATAGTTCCTCTTTTCTCTTTTTTCTTAGTAACGCCGCATGGCATTTCTTTTTATTCTAACATTATTTCCTGCTTCTGACAAGCACAATCCGATTTGTCTTCTTCCAAAGGATTTTTTGTTACCAGAACTTTTTGTATCATTTTATCTTCCACGGATAAGATTTTAAAGCAGAAGCCAAACGCCCTGATTTCGATGCGATCGTCGTCGTCCGGTATTTTTCCAAGCCTTGAAATCAAAAATCCGTTCAGCGTCTCATACTCTCCATCTTCTGCGGATAGTTCAAGCTTTTTGCTGACTTCCTCAAAGTCTGCCATTCCTTGAATCAGAAAGCTTCCGTCCTGCTGCTTTAATATCATTTCGTCGTCTTCGTCATGCTCGTCTAAAATATTTCCGACGATTTCTTCCAGAATGTCTTCCATTGCCACAATGCCGGCCGTCTGCCCGTATTCATCCACAACGATGACCATATGGCTTTTTTTCGATTGCATTTCTTTAAACAGAGAGTGGATGTTTCTTGTTTCCGGAATAAAATCTACTTTGCGTACCAAATCCCGGATGTCCTTGATTGGCCGGCCGTAACAGGAGGAATCCATACAGATTTTTAAGACCTCTTTGATATGCAGCACGCCGATGATGTTGTCAATATTTTCTATGTAAACGGGAAAGCGGGAATTGGCGCTCTCCCTCATAAAATCCATTGCTTCTGCAAACGTCATGGTTCCGTCAAGCGCGAGGATGTTTTTTCTGTGCGTCATAATGTCTTTTGCCTCTTTTTCGTCAAATGCAAAGATATTATGTATCATCTCCGCTTCGCTTTCCAGAATAAATCCCTGCTTGTTTCCTTCGTTGACCATGGACATAATTTCTTGTTCGGTCATCGTCTCCTTTTTCCTGCAAAAGGGAAAAAAGGGCGTTTTGGAATTATTTTCTCCCGCCGCAGCCCTGCGTTTTCGAAAAAACCAAACCAATGCCGCAGCCAATACGACAAGCAGCAAAAATACGATTGCCCCTATATAAGGACTCCCACCATCATCCATTTCTTTTCTCCTTCAATTTTCTGTCTTTACACTTATGTAAGCAATTCCAGACTTACCTCAAGCGCTTTGTCTACTTTAAACAGCATGCTGCTGTCTAAATGGCACACTTTGTCTTTCAATCTTTTTTTATCTATTGTGCGAAGCTGTTCCAGCAAAATAACCGAATCTTTTACCATGTCATATTTATCGCTGTCCAGCTCCACATGCGTCGGCAGCTTCGCCTTATGCATCTGAGAAGTAATCGCGGCGCAAATGACAGTCGGGGAGTGCCTGTTTCCCACGTCGTTTTGAATGATTAAAACGGGACGGACGCCTCCTTGCTCCGAACCTACCACCGGGCGCAGATCCGCATAATAAATATCTCCTCTTTGAATCGCCATAGCTTACTCACTCCATATCTTTTTTTGATAGGAAGAGTATTGCCTGTTTCCTGCGTTCTATTCAATTATTTTTCAAAATAATTTTGCACGGAAACCTGTCTGTTATTTTTATAAAAAACACGGGGAACCCGCTTGCCAATATCACAGGCAAATTCATAATTGAAGCGGCCGGAAAGCGCGCCAAGCTCTTCCATTCCGAGAAAGCTTCCGTTTTCATCAGATCCAAGAAGCGTAACCGTATCCAAAAGTTTTGCTTTTGGAATTTCCGTCACGTCCACCATAAACTGATCCATGCAGATCCTGCCCAGAATCGGAGCTTTTTTGCCATGGATCAGAACATATCCTTTGTTTGAAAGGCTTCTGGGATAGCCGTCTCCGTAACCTGCTGGAATTGTTGCAATCCGCATTGTTTTCTGCAGTTGGAACGTACCGCCGTAGCTTATGCTTCTTCCCGCCTCCAGCGTTTTGATATGTACGATTTTGCTTTTCAATTCCATAACGGGCATAAGTGAAATGGAAGCTCTGTTTACCTCGTCCGACGGCCAGAGTCCGTAGAGAATAATCCCGGCGCGGACCAAATCCATATTTGCTTCCGGAAGCTCTGCGATTCCCGCGCTGTTTGAGCAATGCTTCCATGGAATTTCCACGTTTCTTTTTTCCAGCATTTCTATCATAGCAGAAAACTGCTCCATCTGTCTACGGGCAGATGTTTTATCCGCTTCGTCGGAGCCTGCGAAATGAGTAAAAATCCCCTCGATTTCAATGCCGGAGAGTTCGGATACTTTCGCAATTTCATCCGCGGATTCCTCCGTCGCCTGATAGCCGATTCGGCTCATGCCGGTATCTATTTTTATATGGATTTTTGCCGTCTTTCCGGTTTTCTTTGCAGCCTTGGCATATTGCATTGCCATTTCATAAGAATAAACGGCAGGGCGTATTTCTCCTTGGATCAAATCTTCATAATCTTCTTCAAACGTGTAGCCCAAAATCAGAATGGGTTTTAAAATTCCGTCTCTTCTCAAGACCAGCGCTTCTTCCGCCGTCGCCACCGCAAATCCGTACAGCTTTTCCATAGGCTCGATTTCTTTTGCAATTTCAAAAGCTCCGTGTCCATATCCATCCGTTTTGACAACGGCAATGATTTTCGTCTGGCCGGAAATCTTTTCTGCAATGGATTTCATATTATATGCAACGGCGTCTAAATCTATTTTTGCGTAAATCCGTCCAAATCCCGATCCCACAACGCATCATTCCTTTCCTGACAGTTTTCTTGTTTCCGGCAGCATTTCCAGTATGTCGGACGCCAGCATGCCGGCTGCGCCCCGCTTCTCCCTTGCGAAATCTCCTGCCGTTCCATGCAGATAAACAGACAAAGCCGCCGCGTCTTTTAAGCTTAGGCCCTGTGCCAGAAATCCGGTTAAAAAGCCGGACAGCACGTCGCCGCTTCCTCCCGTCGCCATGCCATGATTTCCCGACGTATTTACAAAAAAAGTCCCGTCCGGCATTCCAATGACCGTCCGCGCGTCTTTTAATACGCAGCAGATCTGATATTTTTCTGCAAAAGAAACTGCCGTCTTTAAAATTTCAGACTGGATTTTTTTCACTGTTTTTCCCAAAAGGCGGCTCATTTCCCCCAAATGCGGCGTAATCACCCGCTCTCCGGACAGCTCGTGCAGCAGCTCTCTTCTTTTGGATAAAAGGTTTAGCGCATCGGCGTCCAATACGATTTTTTTCTGCTTTTTTTTCAGAGCATGCGCTAGAATTTCCTCTGCGGCCGCGCTCTGGGAAATTCCGGGCCCCGCTAAAACAGCGTCCGCCCATTCCAGACAATCGTCAAGCTCCTCCCAATTTGTCTGTCCTGCTTCATAAGTAGTTATAATCGCTTCCGGCAGCTTCGTCAAGAGAATTTCCCTGTTTTCTTTTGCGGTAAAAATGCGCACCAGCCCGCATCCGCTGTAATACGCCGCTTTTGCCGCAAAATACGCCGCTCCTGCCATAGTAAAAGACCCGGCGATTACAAGGGCCTTTCCGTAGCTTCCTTTATTGGAATATGCGCTTCGTACGGGCAGCAGCTCTTTGACACCGGCCGCTTTTAAATACGATCCTGCCGGCCGCTTCCCCATCAGACTGTTTGCGTCAATTCCAATATCCGCAACATGCAGCATTCCCGTATATTCTGCTCCCGGATAAAGGAGCTGTCCTATTTTTGCAAATCCAAACGCAACCGTCAAATCCGCCCGAAACGCCGTTCCCAGTATCTGTCCGGTATCCGTTTCGATTCCGGACGCAATATCAACGGCAATTTTATACGCCGTCGCCTGATTGACGCTGCGTAAAATATCCGCCGGCTTTCCCTCTATGTTTCGCGACAATCCGATGCCGAACAGCGCGTCTATAATGACGTCGTAAGAAGAACCGTTCCAGTCAAAAATCTCCGGTATGCCGTACTGCAGCGCCGAATGGCGCTGCGCTTTCGCCTCCGGCGTCAATTTCCCGTCTTCCATTGGAAACAGGATTTTTATCTTATATCCTGCCAGATGCAGCAGACGCGCGATGGCAAACCCATCTCCTCCGTTGTTTCCCGCGCCGCACAATACCAGCGCCTTTTCTTCTTTTTTCGGAAACCGCTGAAGAATTTCTCCGTATACGGACAGTGCGGCGCGTTCCATCAGTACAAGAGACGGTACTCCAAAATATTCTATCGTATTTTTATCGCATTGCTTCATTTCCTGACTGCTTAAAAGATACTGCATTGATTTTTCACGCTCCTTCCTGTCCATTGTATTCCCATAAGCAAATTTCTGCAATAAAATATGGATAAAATAAATTTACAAATTTGTTTTGAACCTTTTCGAAAGTTGTTACAATGTATGAGTGAAGGGCAAACATAAGACGTCTTATCTTGAATGGTGAATCATATGACAAAAACTGAATTGGAAAACTGCATCTTTGAATATGGAAAAGATATTTATTCCTTTTGCAAAAGCATAGCTTTGAATTTACAGGAAGCCGACGATTTGTATCAGGATACCTTTTTAAAAGCTATGGAACTGCTTTCGGATATTGATAATGAAAAAAAACCAAAAAGCTATCTGCTTTCCATCGCGCTGCGTCTCTGGAAAAACAAAAAACGCAAATACGCCTGGAGAAACCGAATTGCAAACGTCATTTCCATTACGGACGAACTGGATTTGGACCTTGTAAAAGCATCTGCTTTTACTCCTGAAAACGAGCTTTTAAAAAAAGAAGAAACAGATTTTGTCCGCTCGGCCGTAAACCGTCTGCCGGATAAATTAAAGCTCCCTGTGCTGCTTTATTATATGGAAGATTTACCTGTGGCACAGATTGCATTTGTTTTGAAAATTCCCGTTGGTACGGTAAAAAGCAGACTGCATTTTGCAAGAAAATTATTAGAAAAAGAATTGGAGGTTGTTTTAGATGAAACATATGGATGATATATTAAAACAGGCCCTTACCCCAAAAGACGAACCGGAGTTCTGGTTAAACCAGAATATCCTCGCGCAATCAAAGGAGGGAACGCGTATGAAAAAAAAGAATATGAATCAGAAAAAATTTGCTACCATTGTATGCTCTATGGCCCTGGTACTGATTATTGGCTCTATTTCCGTCTATGCCGCATGGAAATATTTGATGCCGGATCAGGTTATTGATGAAATGAGCCAGCAATACGAACAGGCTGCATGGGAATTTGGAGATTTGAAAGACGCATTTTCTGAAGAAAACGCTGTCTGGATCAATGAAACCCAAAGCTACGGCGGATTTGACGTAACACTGCTTGGCGTAACAAGCGGAGAAAATCTGACAAACTACAAATACATTACAGACGACACAGAACAGACGGACAGAACGTATATTTTATTTGCAGTCGAACATGAAAGCCTGACGCTTGAGAGCAGCCGCGACTTTGAAGGATATTTTGATATTTTTCCAGTTGTCATGGGATACGACTATGAAAAATACAACGGCTTATTCCTGTCCGGAAGCGGTGGGCGCGAATTCAAAAAAGACGGCGTTTTATACTATATGTTTGAATGCAACAATCTGGAAAAATTTGCAGACCATGATATTTACATGTGCGTCACAGACGATATAGGCTTAACGGAATACTCCTATCTCTATGACAACGACAAAAACATGCTTGCCAGAAACACAGAATATGAAGGATTAAACGCTCTGTTTTCCGTTCCTTTGGATCCTGCCAAAGCGAATCCAAAAGCAGTGGCAGACGCCATAAAAGAAGCGGACGACGCCCGCCAAAAAAATCTTGAAAAAGAAAATCTGCCCCTTACGCCAGGTGAAAAAGCTCTTCAGGAAGCATATGCGTTTCTGGAGCAGATTACACCGGAAAATATCACAGATTATGCAACGCCTCTTACGCAGGAAAACGCAATCCAGACATTCACTCCGGATTCGCAGGGAAGAGTTCACCTTGATATTTCTTTTGAATACAAAGGGTTCCTGAACGAATCTCATGCAAAACTTCCGCTGACTCATATGTTCCCGGACGGCGAGGCATACTATATTACCAGCAGCGGCGCTCAGAATTACAACCTGGATTCGCTTCTGATAGAACTTTACACTTTAAATGAAGACGGCACCGTAACCTTACAGTTCTACGAGCCAAATTTTTCTAAATAACCATACAGATGCAAAGAGCCGCGGCAAAATTGCCGCGGCTCTTTCGATTTCATGGATTCGTTACATCGGCAGATACCCAAATTTTCCATTCTTCGTCGACCAGTAATACAATGCTCCGGAAGTTCCCTTTTTGCATATTGTTTTTACATATACATAATACGTTTTTTTCGGATTTATTTTCTTTCCTTTTATTTTGGTTATCGTGCATTTCACACTTTTCTTTTTCAGCGATTTTACAAGCTTGTAGCCCTTATCTTTCTTTGTCGATATATAAACCTTATATCCCGTAGCGCCGTCTATTTTCTTCCATGCCAGGGAAAGTTTCTTTCCGGATATTTTTATCTTGCTGATTCTGGCCTGAGGAATGCAGTGAATGGAGCCCGTTTCAGAATAATGCTTCTGACCATTGAACACAGTATACAATCTGGCCTGTATCGTATAAACGCTGTCTTTTACATCACTAAAGGATGTGCTGCTGCCATAAGCAACGTCTTTCTTTTGCACTGTTTTTCCTTTACTGTTGCAAAGAGACAGCTCGCATCCGGATACTCCGGACTTTTTCTCCCACTCAATTTCCAGACTATGGATAAAATAATACCAGCCTTTCTGCCTGAGTCCATCCACCTTATCCGGCAGGGTAACGACGTCGTAGAGCGTTCTCCCAATGCTCTCTTTCGTCCCGTCAGACGCTTTTACCTGCACATAATACTTTGTTCCGTCCTTTAATCCGGCCAGGGCATATGTCGTGTTGCTCGTTTTGCCGGAGTAAGTATAATCCGACGCGCCTATCTCCCTGTAATACACAAGGTATTCCGTTGCCTCTTCAACGGGACTCCATGAAACCGTAACCGCATTTTTCGCAGCGTTCGTTTGCTTTAAATCCGATACCGACGAAAGATACGCCGCCTCTGCCACGCTTATTTTCAGGACGGTCAAAATCCCCGCCAGCAAAAAAAACGCCATTGCTTTTGCCACTCTGTTCTTTTTCATTTGAAACACTCCTTTCATCCTTTCCCTTTTC
>CATOKN010000065.1 GCA_951800425.1 uncultured Lachnospiraceae bacterium | reverse complement strand
CTGCAGGACGCCCTGATGCAGGCGCAGCACGCAAACAGGGCGAAGACGACGTTTTTATCCAATATGTCGCATGATATTCGTACGCCGATGAATGCGATTATCGGGTTTGCGACGATTGCCGTCAGCCACATCGAAAATAAAGACCAGGTCAGAGATTGTCTGCAAAAAGTGCTTTCTTCCAGCAATCATTTGCTTAGCCTGATTAACGATATTTTAGATATGAGCAGGATTGAAAGCGGAAAAGTGCAGATCAAGGAACAGGAGTGCAATATATCCGAATTGATGCACAATCTGGTAAACATTATTCAGCCGCAGGTCAAAGCAAAGCAGCTGGAGCTGTTTATTGATACGTTTGAAGTGGCTAATGAAGACGTGATTGCAGACGCGCTCAAGATGAATCAGATTTTCATCAATTTACTGAGCAATGCCGTAAAATATACGCCGGCCGGAGGAAATATTACGTTCCGCATTATGCAAAAGACGACGTTTCGTCATGGCTACGGCGACTATATTTTTGTCGTCAAGGATAACGGAATCGGCATGTCAAAAGAGTTTGTCGAGCATATTTTTGAGCCGTTCGAGCGGGAGGTGACGGCTACGCAGTCCGGAATTCAGGGGACGGGGCTTGGCATGGCGATTACAAAAAATATCGTAGAGATGATGGGCGGTAAGATTTCCGTAGAAAGCGAGATGAACAAGGGAAGCGCGTTTACGGTAGAGCTGACGTTGAAGCTGCAGGATGTGGAGAAAAACGCGGCGCAGATAAAGGAGCTTTCCGGACTTCGCGCGATGGTTGTAGACGACGATTTCAATATCTGCGACAGCGTAAGCAAGATGCTTCAGCAAATCGGCATGCGCGCCGAGTGGACGACGTCCGGAAGAGAAGCGGCGTACCGGGCAAAAGCGGCGTATGAAGAGGGAGACTCTTACCATACGTATATCATTGACTGGCAGATGCCGGAGACGAGCGGCATAGAAACGGCAAGGAAAATCCGAAGCGCAGTCGGAAAGGAAGCGCCCATTATCATTTTGACGGCATACGACTGGACGGATATTGAGGAAGAAGCAAAAGAAGCGGGAGTGACTGCATTTTGCGCTAAACCGCTGTTTATGTCAGATTTAAAATCTGCGCTTCTGGCGGCAAATAATATGCTCGAGAAAGACGAAGAAGCGGCTGCATGGACGCTTGCGGATTTTGGAGGAAAACGCGTTCTGCTGGTGGAGGATATTGAACTGAACCGTGAAATCGCACAAGTTATTCTGGAAGAAGCGGGATTTCAGGTGGAATGCGCGCCGGACGGAACGGATGCGGTTGCAATGGTCAGGGAAGCGGAAGAGAATTATTATGACGTGGTTCTGATGGATGTGCAGATGCCGATTATGAATGGTTACGAGGCGACAAGGACGATTCGAACCCTGCCGAGAAGCGACGTAAAAACGCTTCCCATTATTGCCATGACGGCAAATGCCTTAGAAGAAGATAAAGAAGCGGCATTGAAAAACGGCATGAACGCCCATATTGCAAAACCAATTGACGTGGATGCGTTTATCGAAGTGCTTCGCCGTTTTGTGTCATAAGTTAGAATCCTGCTTTGCAGGATTCTTTTTTTGTAATAACTCTGTGATATTTTGATGTTATGATAGAAAATAAGAAAGAACGTAGCGGGAGGAATGCTTCGATGGCGGAAATATTGATTGTAGAAGATGAGTTTTCCATCAATGAACTGATTCGGAAAAATCTGAAACTGACGGGACACAACTGCGTGCAGGTGTTTGACGGATATACGGCTGTTGAAATGCTAAAAAGCAGGACGTTTGATTTGATTGTATTGGACGTTATGCTGCCGGGAATCGACGGGTACCATGTATTTAACTGGACGGGCGGCACGCCGACCATTTTTCTGACGGCAAAAAGCGAATTGTCCGACAAGCTCAAAGGGCTGACGATGGGAGCCGACGATTATATGACAAAGCCGTTTCAGATGCTGGAGCTTGCGGCAAGAGTGGAAACGGTGCTGCGCCGCACGAAAAAAACGGAGCGGGGATTTGTGCTGGGAGATATGCGGGTGGATTTTGAAAGCTGTCAGGCGTTTGTAAAAGAAGTTCCGGTGGAATTGACGCCAAAAGAATACAGGCTTTTAGAAACGCTGATTCAAAACAGAAATATTGCGCTTTCCAGAGAACGCCTGTTAGAGATTGTCTGGGGATACGATTTTGAGGGCGGCACGCGTACCGTGGACGTCCACATTCAGAGGATCCGCCAGAAGCTTTGTCTGGAAAGACAGATTAAAACGGTCTATAAGCTGGGGTACCGACTGGAGGCCGCGCGATGAAAAAACGGACTTTTTTCGCGACGCTTCTGCTGTTTCTTTTGTTTTTCAACGCCATGCTTTTGATGATTTCCATGGTTTTGCTTCAGGATAAGCTTTCCGCGGCGAAAGAAAAAGCCTCGGCTGAGCATTACGTCATTGCATCGGCGTTTTTAGACGATATGAACGCGCTTGCGGCGCGCGGCATGGATGCAAAAGACTTTGTTTCGGAACGAATGTCGGCGTATTCCCGTTATGCCAGAAACAGGCAAAATCTGCTGGCCGTTTCTTATGAGGGCAGCTTTTTGTATCAGAATCAGGAGGTTTTGCCCGGGGATGCGGACGCGTTTCTTATGGAAAATCCGGCGGATGGGCGGCAGATGCTTGTAGTCAAAACGTCAGAGGAGCCGATGATTTACGTATACGGTTGCTTGCCGGATCCGTTTTCGGAGTATGGGTTTTTGTATGGCTGTAAGATAAACAGCCTGTTTTCCTCCTGGAACGCGATGACAATCCGGTTGTTTTTGGCCGGAGCCGCGGTCTCGCTTCTTCTTGCGCTTTGTCTCCTGAAGCTTTTGCATTCGGTATTTGAACCGCTGATGCAGATTTCTTCGGTTTCTGCGACGATTGCAGACGGAGACTATAAAGGCAGGCTTTTGGTAAAAGGCAGGGATGAAATTGCGGATATGGCGGACAGCTTTAACCGAATGGCCGAACAGGTAGAAAAACAGATTGCGCTGCTTTGGGAGGCCGCGCAGCAAAAGCAGCAGTTTGTCGACAATTTTGCGCATGAACTCAGGACGCCGCTTACGGCAATTTACGGCTATGCGGAATATTTGCAGAAAGCTTCGGCGTCAAAAGAAGAGCATTACGAATGCACGCAGTTTATTATGTCGGAATGCGAACGCCTGACCAATATGGCGTATCAGCTTTTGGAAATGGCGCAGCTGAAAGAAGCTTCGATGGAAGACTGCGCCGTGAAAGAGATTTTTGCGCAGTCTGAGCGCACAATGCAGATAAAAGCGGCGGAAAAGCAGGTTGAGCTTTCTTATTGCCGTAAAGCGGAATATCTCCGGGGGAACCGGGAGCTTTTGTTAAGCCTTGTCAATAATCTGACGGATAACGCCATCAAAGCAAGCAACGCGGGCGGCAAAATATGCATTTCTGCTTTGGAGAAAGATGACGCCACGGAAATCAGCGTGCAGGATTTTGGCATTGGGATGAACGAAGAAACGCTCTGCCATATTACAGAGGCTTTTTACCGGGCGGATAAGGCCAGAAGCCGCGCGGCGGGCGGCGCGGGGCTGGGACTTTCTATCTGTGAAAAGATAGCAAAGCTTCATGGCGCAAAGCTTTCTTTTTCCTCAGAGCCCGGTACGGGAACTCTGGCAATCGTAAGTTTTCCCTCAAATCCGAAAAATTTTACAGGTTTGTGATAAAAGCAGGATGGTTTTGAAACAATCCGGGCGTATGCTTGCTTTGTAACAAAAAACAAGGCAACAGAAAGGAGCTTTTATGAGACGAAGAAAAAATTTGAAACTGGCGGCAGCGGCATTTCTTATGATTGGAGCAGTGACGCTTTTGTTTCACACAGCGACAAAAACGGCGGCGGCAACAGGCTTTTCCGGCAAAGAGGAGTTTAAAGTCAGTTATCCGTCTTCTATCCGGGACGCGGTGTTAAAGGAAGAGGAGAAAAACGAAAGCATTTCCTGTCAGATTGAAATGGACAGTTTGAACCAGAAGACGCCGACAGAGGCAGATCTGACTATGGAAGAGGCTGCGCAGACGGGACTGCGTTATCTCAAAAATATTTTTGAACAGGATTTTACAGGCGCAAATGTGTTTATGATGTATGATAGCGGCACGATTACATTTCAGCATTCGTTTTGGTGCGGCGACGTGCTTTTTGGCACGGAGCGGACGCCGGATGCAGAGCGGTGGACGTTTATGCTGGATTCTGTAACGGGAGATCTGTTTACCGCAAGTTATGGAAAAAAGCTTGACGTTTCCGTTCCGCTTGGCCTGGACGAAGCGCTCGAACAAAATTACGGAATGTACGAAACGCTGGCGCGGGAATTTTTAAAGCGCTGCGATTTGCTGGAGGGAGAAATTTCTTCGGTTGCGTATAACTGCCAGGGCTACAGCGGAAACGATCCGGACATTACCCTGGATGTATACGGAGAAAATAACTCTGCGGTCAGCCTCACATTTTCCAGATACGACCAGACGCTGCTGGGGGTTGGAACAGACGCCGAGCGGAGAATTTCGGAAGCTTCCCTGGAGAATCTGCCGGATAGGCCGCATCCCGATATAGAGGAGATCTCTGTGAAGTTTGATCAGGCTTTGGAAGATAATGATGAAGTGAATGGTAAAGTGAATTGTCTGGAGAGCGAATAAAAGAAGAAAAACCGCTTTTCATTTTTTCCTGAGTGAGGTATGATAAAACAAGCACGATAGGAAAAGGAGAAGCGATGGACGAAAAGAAAATTTTATCCAATAAAACGTATCTGTATCTGACGGAATTTTTTGCCGGAATGTCCGTTATGGCAGTAGAGCTTGGTGCAAGCAGATTGCTTGCACCGTATTTTAGTTCTTCCCAGATTGTCTGGACGATTATCATCGGCACGATTATGATTGCGATGGCCCTTGGAAATATTTACGGAGGAAGATATGCGGATAAAAATCCAAATCCGGACAAGCTGTACGGAAGAATTCTGATTGCCGCAATCTGGATTGCCCTGATTCCCGTAGCCGGCAAATATGTGATTCTTGGCATTTCCGCCGTATTGATTCTTGCGGTAAACAGCAATTTTTTAATCTGGGCGGGATTTTTGGCCTGTATGGCGATTTTTGTCTTTCCCTTATTTTTGCTTGGAACGGTTACGCCGTCTCTTGTCAAATATACGATGGAAAGTTTGTCGGACAGCGGAAAGACGGTGGGGATGCTGAACGCGTCCAATACCATAGGCAGCATTCTCGGGACGTTTCTGCCGACGTTTGTGACGATTCCGGCTGTGGGGACTTCCGTTACATTTTTGATTTTTTCCGGCATATTGCTGCTGCTTTCGCTTTTGTATTTTATCAGCGCAAAGAGGGGATTGGGCCGGATGGCGGTCGGCGTTATTTTGTTTTTGATTTGCTGCGCGACCGGATATTCGGACAGCTTTGCATTTTGGGAAAACGGATTAACGTACGAGGGAGAATCTGTTTATAATTATCTGCAGGTCAAAGAAGAGGATGATTCTGTCATTCTTTCTACAAACGTGTTATTTGGCGTGCAGTCCATTTTAAAAAAGGACGACAGTTTTACGGGCATGTATTACGATTACGCCCTGGCGGCTCCACTGATGGCCGGCGCGATGGAAAAGGACGATATGAAAGTTTTGGTTTTGGGCAACGGAACCGGAACTTTTATGACGCAGTGCGGCCGCTGTTTTGACAATATGCAGATGAAAGGCGTGGAAATTGATGAAAAAATTACGACGCTTGCCAGAGAATATTTTGTGCTTCCGGAGGATGCGGATGTCATTACTTACGACGGACGCGCTTATTTAAACGAGGCGGATGAGAAATATGACGTGATTATGGTAGACGCGTACCAGGACATTACCATACCGTTTCAGATGTCTTCCATTGAATTTTTTACCCTTGTAAAAGAGCATCTGACCGCTGACGGCGTGATGGTGGTGAATATGAATATGCGGGGAAAAGAGGAGGGGAATATCAATCAGTATCTTGCGGATACAATTGCCGGCGTTTTCGGCGAAGTGTATACGGCGGATGTCCCGGGCTCTACGAACCGCGAGCTGTACGCTTCAAATTCCGGCAGGATGATAGAATCTTTTGACGCAGGAAGAGATAAGCTTTCGAATCCGGATTTTTCCGAGCTGATGGAGCGCGTGTCGTTGGGCCTTTTGGCGTATCAGCCGGGAAATTATCTTCTGACGGACGATAAGGCTCCCGTTGAGGTTTTGGGAATGCAGGTCATTGACGATTTGATTGAAGATGAAATCGAATATTATAAAAATATTTTTCAAAAAGACGGCATCAAAGGCCTGTTAAATGGAATGTAAAAAGGAAAGCTCCGGTATGCGAAAGGCATGCCGGAGCTTTCAGGGGAGGATAAGTATTCTTGCATCTTTTGTAGCAGTCCCGAAAGAGCGGGTGGGGGATTCGTCTCTTTCGGAACAATCATAGTATGAGCAAAAAAGAAAAGTTTATACCTGAAAGGGAAAAATTTTTCAGATATTAAATTTTTGCAGTAGTTTTTCCACATCCGCGGGCTTTAATACTTTCCCCATAGATACTACTTTTTCATTGATAACAAGCGCCGGCATACTCATAACGCCATATTCCATAATTTTCTGTAAATCGGTTACGTATTCTGCTTCTGCCGCAAGGCCAGTTTTTTTCACGGCTTCCTTTACATTTTCAAATTGTGCGTGGCAGGAAGCGCATCCGGAGCCTAAAACTTTTATGCAGCAAACAGGGCGGTCAAAGCTGCCGGCACAGGCAGCGGTTTTCTTTTCTTCTTTTTTCTTTCCAAATAGCGTCATAATAAAATTACCTCCATGTTAATTTGATTTATTCTTATTACCTCAAGACAACCTACACAAGTAAAAATTGAATTGCATTGAAGAAATAGCCGACAACAATAATACCAGCCGTGCAGATTGCTGTAAAAATAGCAAGAAGTACAGGCTTAACAGCTTTGCGGAGCATAATCAAAGACGGTAAGGATAAAGTTGTTACACCCATCATAAAGGACAGGACAACCCCAAGCCTCGCGCCTTTTGCCAGGAGCGCTTCGGCAATCGGAATTGTGCCAAAAATATCTGCGTACATAGGAATGCCCGCTGCCGTTGCGATAATCACTCCGAAAGGATTGCCTGTTCCAAGAACGCGCACGATAAAATCTTCCGGTATCCAGTTATGGATAAACGCACCGATAGCGACGCCAATGAAAACATACGGCGCAACCTTTTTTGCCGTAGATAACACCTGTTCCCATGCGTATTTTACGCGGTCTTTGAAATGTAGTTCTTCTCCGGCAACGTCAACAGAAAGTCCCTTGCGTATAAATTCTTCCACATAATTATCAAGACGCAGTTTTTCAATCATCGTACCGCCCAAAACGGCAATGATAAGTCCAAGCGCAACATAAGCGATTGCGACTTTCCATCCGAATATGCCCGTCAGCAGCACAAGCGAACCGAGGTCCACCATTGGGGAAGAAATCAAAAAGGAAAAAGTAACGCCCAGTGGCAGTCCGGCATTTGTAAAGCCGATAAACAGCGGGATTGACGAGCAGGAGCAAAACGGCGTTACCGTACCAAGCAGTGCGGCTATTATGTTAGCCCCGATACCATGAAATTTTCCAAGAATTTTCTTTGTTCTTTCCGGTGGAAAATAACTTTGTATATACGAAATAAACAAAATCAAAACGCCCAAAAGCGTCATGATTTTTATGGTATCGTAGAGAAAAAACAGGATGCTTGCGCCTGCTTTTCCAGTCGTATCCAAACCGCAAATATCAAGCAGACTGCAAAGGATACGGTTTAACCATTGCATGCCAAGAATTTCATACTGAAAAAAATCCCAGCCTGTTTTTAGTATTTCCATAACAAACCTCCATACAAAACAAATGCTTTTACTCATCAAAACCTGACGTATCTTTGCCGGAACTGTTTATTGACGTAAGGGATTTCAGGCATTCAAAAGCATATGCGGCGCCCTTTGGTGAAATGGAATAATGCGCCCATTTTCCCTCTTTCCGCATAACCACAACACCCGAGTCGCAAAGAATTTTCATGTGATGTGATAATGTCGGTTGTGAAATTTGCAGATTATCCAATAATATACAGGCGCATTTTGCTCCCGTCAGTAA
>CATOKN010000064.1 GCA_951800425.1 uncultured Lachnospiraceae bacterium | reverse complement strand
ATTGTACATAGACGATGAAAGTAAATTATCAGATAGTGATAAAGAAAAAAAAATGAAATATGGTTTGTGCGCTTATGACAAAGCAGCACACTCTAGTGGAACGAAGAAAGGGAAACGGCGACGCATTGGCGTACTGGCTCAGGAAGTACAACAAGCTTTAGAAAGCACGTTTGGAAACTCTTCTTACGCTAATCTAGTTAATAATAATTTGTTTGATTTTAATGAAGAAGATGTACCAGAAGATGTAGAAAGTCAATTAGCCGTTAATTATGAGGGTTTTATCCCATTCCTAATTAAAGCAGTGCAAGAATTAGATGAAAGGATTGGCGCATTAGAAAGAGGAGGTCAATAAATGAAAAAGTTTTTAAGCATTATAATACCTAAATACAAAGAATCTGAAAAAGAAATGTTTCCACTTCTATCTAGTATTAATGGACAAATAGGAATTGATTTTTGTGATATTGAAGTTATTATTGCTATAGATGGAATTAAGAATGGAAGCAATGTAACGCTAGATGATAATTTTTTAAAAATGTTCAATTTTGAAACCAAACAAATTCTGTTGGAAAAAAATGTAGGCCCCGGGGTAACAAGACAAGCAGGAATTAACGCTGCACAAGGAGAATACATTATGTTCTGCGACGCAGATGATACTCTGCATAATGTTGGCGTTCTTGGCGCATTTATGCAAGAAGCCGAAAGAAAAGCTCCTGATATTATATATTCCTCATGGTTGGAAGAGATTAAAGAAAATGATAATTATATATATTTGACACATGAAAATGAAAACACATGGATGCACGGAAAATTGTTTCGAAGACATTTTCTTTTACAAAACAATATATGTTTTCATGAAAATTTGAAAGTACATGAAGACAGCTATTTTCTATCTATAGCTGGCACCTTTACAGAGCGAAAAATCAAGATGCCGTTTACATCTTATGTATGGAAATACAATGCAAAAAGTATCACCAGAAAAAACAACTCTGAATATACATATAAGAGTGTTCCTGACTTTATTCGTGCTTTCACTTTATCCATGGAAAAAATTAAAGCGCATGCCCCAGATAAAATCGAATATTGCACAATACAATTTGTTATGTATAACTATTTTACTTATCAAAGAAAAGATTGGCAAAAACCAGAAAATAAAAAATATAGAATCGCTGCTGAGCAAGAGTTTTCCTATCATATAGAGCCGTTTTGGATTTATTTCAAAAATGCCAATGCACAAAAAATATCTGAAATATACAATCAGGAAAGATCGAGGGTTTTGACTGATGGCAGTGTTGAAACAGAATTGTTTGTTGACTGGATCAATAGACTAGGATTAAAATAATTTAGATGGTATAGAGGGGTATTAGAGAATTGTTCTCTAGTACCCCTATTTTTTACGATTCAAAATTTTTAATTAATACTTCTAAAGTATACTGCTTATGCACAAGAAAAATATCATAATTGTTTGTTTCACTTATTCATTGTAACTAATTTTACATATAAAGGCTGTCTCCATCTAAAATTAGGTTGTCTCCATTTTGTCTCCACATATACGCTAAAATATATCAAATTATACTAAATTATAACAGGTTATTTAAGAAATCAGCTTTTTTATAGATTCTGCCAAACCCTATAAAACCAAGCTATTTCCGCACAATCCCCGCCGTATCAATAAAATCATACGGTGTCTGCTGATAAACGTAATAATTCAGCCAATTGGAATACAGCGCGTTTCCATGGCTCCGCCATTGCAGTCTGGGTCTTTGGCTCACATCGTCATCCGGATAATAATTCTTTGGAAGCGCCACGTCCGCTCTTTTTCCCGCATCCCTTTTGTATTCGCTATCCAGGGTGATTCTGTCATACTCCGGATGGCCCATGACAAAAATCTTTCTCCCTTCGTCTGCAATTGCAAGGAAAACGCCGGCCTCTTTAGACTCGGCCAGAATCGTAAGCTCCTTTACTGCCTGAATATCTTTTGTACGATTCTCCGTGTGCCTCGAATGAGGAGCCATAAAATAATCGTCAAATCCCCGGACTAACGGCACTTTCCTGTTTTTTACGCGATGCTCGAAAATGCCGAACACTTTGCCGTCCAGAATATATTTTTTAATGCCGTAATGATAATAAAGCCCTGCCTGCGCGCCCCAGCATAAATGCATGGTAGACGTTACATGGGTCTTGCTCCAGTCCATAATTTTGCAAAGCTCCGCCCAATAATCTACTTCTTCAAATTCCATCATTTCTACCGGGGCCCCCGTAATGATTAACCCGTCAAACCGCTGATGCTCTACATCGGAAAACGTCTGGTAAAACTTATTGAGATGACTTTTTGAGGTGTGCTTTGACTCATGGCTTGTTACCGTCAAAAACGTAATGTCCACCTGCAGCGGCGTATTCGACAACGATCTTAAACTCTGCAGTTCCGCATCCTCTTTCAACGGCATCAGATTCAAAATCGCAATGCTGATGGGGCGAATGTCCTGATGCATGGCCCTGTTTTCATCCATTACAAAAATATTTTCTTTTTCCAGAATTTCTTTTGCCGGCAAATCACTTTGTGTACGAATTGGCATATCTGCGCCTTCTTTCCATATTATTTTTCTTCTTCTGTCATTTTTAAAAATTCTTCTTCCGAAAGAACCGGGATGCCCAGCTCCTGCGCTTTTGCAAGCTTACTTCCGGCATTTTCTCCCGCCAGAAGATAGTTTGTCTTTTTCGAAACGGAGCCTGTTACTTTTCCTCCCAGCGATTCCACTTTCGCAGCCGCCGCTTTCCTGTCCATGTTTGGAAGCGTTCCCGTAATAACGAACGTAAGTCCTTTTAACCTTGCGTCTTCGCTCTCCTGCTCCAGGCACTCCATATTCACGCCCGCCTGTTTCAGACGCTCTATCTGCTCTTTGTTTTCTTCCCGATCGAAAAAGCTGCGAATGCAATCTGCGGACACTTCTCCGATGTCGTCTACTTCCTGTAGGGATTCAGACGAAGCCAAAAGCAGCGCGTCAAAATTTTTGCATTTTTTCATAATCGCCCTTGCCGCTGCTTTTCCGACGTTTGGAATTCCAAGCCCGGTCAAAAGCTTATACGCGTCGTTTTCTTTTGATTTTTCGATGGCAAGAAGCAGCTTATCCGTATTCTTTTCCCTGCCGATAATCCCCTCTTCAATCAAAACATCCCTGTGGTTTTTTAAATCATAAATATCGGCTATGTTTTTAATATAATCCTTTCGAACAAGTTCTTCAATATAAACCGTTCCGAATCCCTTGATGTCCATTGCATCTCTGCCCACAAAATTTATAATATTCCGCTCAAGCTGCGCCGGGCAATTTGCATTTGTACATTTCAAATCGGCCGTATCTTTATCTCGCGCCGCTTTTTCCCCGCAAACGGGACAGACGTCGGGCAATTCATATTTTACCCAGCCGGCCGGCCTTTTTTCTTTTATTACTTTTTTTACCTTGGGAATAATTTCTCCGGATTTATAGACGACAATCGTATCTCCAATTCCAATGTCCAATTCATCTATAAAATCCTGATTGTGAAGCGTTGCTCTTGAAACCGACGTGCCGCACAGACGAACCGGATCAAAAATGGCCGTCGGCGTAATCCGTCCGGTACGTCCTACGGACAGTTCAATTTCTCTTAAAACAGATTCCCTCTCCTCCGGCGGATATTTATAAGCAACGGCCCATCTTGGAACTTTAGACGTCGCGCCCAAAATCTCCCTGTCGCTGTAGCGGTTTACCTTTACAACGGCCCCGTCAATGTCATAGGAAAGATTTCCCCGATTTTCGCTGATTTCTTCTATGGCGTCCCACACCTCTTTGCCTGTTTTGCAAACGCGGTAACCATCAATGACCGGAATTCCCTGTTTCTTTAAAAACTCATATCCCTGCGTATGCGTTTCCAACGCAATTCCTCTGACTTGCTGAATGTTAAAGACAAACATAGAAAGCTTCCTGTCCTTCGTAATAGACGGATCCAGCTGGCGAAGCGTTCCGGCCGCGCAGTTTCTTGGATTGGCGAAAGGCTTTTTGCCTGACAGCTCCTGCATGGCATTAACCGCTTCAAAATCCTCATTCGTCATATAAACTTCGCCCCGGACTTCCAGATATTCCGGAGAATCTTTCAGCTTCTGTCTGACGTCCGGAATCACTTTTGCATTTTCCGTCACATCTTCTCCGAAATTAATGCCGTCTCCTCTGGTTTCCGCCAGCTTCAAAGTTCCATTTTCATAACGAAGCGACATAGACAGCCCGTCAATTTTATACTCCACGACAAATTCCGGATCCTGAAGCTGCTCCTGCATTTCTTCTACAAACTTCATAACTTCTTCTTTTGAAAAGACGTCCTGCAGGCTTAACATCGGTACATTATGGCGCACCAGAACTCCGGCCTGTCTTTTTGCTTTTCCTCCCACTTTTTTCGTAGGAGAATCCGAATCGGAAAATTCCGGATTTTCCTGCTCCAATTGCTTTAATTCCCGCATCAGCAGGTCAAAATCATAATCGGAAATTTCCGGGTTATCTTCATTATAATAACGATCGCTGTGATATTCGATCTGCTTTCGCAGTGTTTCGATTCTTGTCTTTATATCCATCCTTTTGCTCCTTTTTTGGTATTACCGGCATATTGTCTGAATCGGCGATTATCTTTTGCAACTTTGCATACTCTTCTTTTGTCACGTTGCGGTATGCGCCGGGCGCCAAATCTCCCAGTAAAATATTCATAATCCGAACTCGCTTTAAACTCTCAACACGGTAATCAAAATATTCGCACATCCGGCGAATCTGCCGGTTATATCCCTGTGTCAAAATAATTTTAAATTTACGTTTGCCGAGCTGCTCCACCAGGCACTTTCTTGTGGTAACGCCAAGTTCCGCCAAAGGAATTCCTCCGGAAAGGCCTCTCAAAAAAGAATCCGTCAGAACTTTATTGACCTCTACGATATATTCTCTTTCGTGCATATTTCCGGCGCGCATCATTTTATTTACGATTTCTCCCTGATTGGTCATTAAAATCAATCCGGATGAATCTTTATCCAGCCTCCCAATGGGGTAAATGCGTTTCGGATAATGAATAAAATCAACAATATTGTCTTTTTCCCGCTTTTCCGCCGTACAGACAATGCCCAGCGGCTTATGAACGGCAATCAGAATCTTCTCTTTTTCCTTTTGCACCGGATTTCCAAAAAAAAGGACTTCCTGCCCCTCTGCCACCCGGCTTCCCGTTTCTGCCCTTTGTCCGTCAATCATAACATGACCGGCTTCAATCTGCCTGTCCGCTTCTCTTCTGGAACAAACGCCCGCTTCGCTTAGAAATTTGTTAATCCGTATTCCTTCTGCCATTTTCCTCTTCCTCTATTCGTGTATTTTCTTTATGAAGCTCTACCAAAAACTGAAAATACGGAGACCTGATGCCATTCGTAAAACTTTCCTGACGCCTGAGTCTCCGTAAATATTTCTGATTTTCTAATTCATTCAATTACTGAAGCAATTCTGTTTTGATAAAGCCTATCTTTTCCCCGTAAGATACTTTCGTCCATCCTTCCGCATAGCTCATAATAACGGTAACCTTTTCTCCCGCAAATGCAGTAGCAATCTTTTCGGCGTCTTCTCCCATAGACTTGCGGACATTGACGCTTTCTTTGATCGTAATTACCGTGCCTTCCGCAAATCCGTTGGAAGATGCGGCCGGAGCGTCATTTTCCGTTGGCTCCTGAGCTGCCGGAGCTTCCGTGGAAAGGTATTCTGATTTCACATATCCCTGCGTGCCGCCGTTATAATCGATGCGGCTCCATCCGTCCTTTTCCTCCAGACGCGTTGTCTTAGAGCCGGTCTCCAGTTTTCCGAGAATTTCGGCCGTCTCACTGGCTTCCGCGCGGACGTTTACATTATCGGTAGCATATACAACGACTGCTGATGCCTGCTCTGCCGCTTTCTTTTCTTCTTCCGCCTTTTTCGCAGCTTCTTCCTCCGCTGCTTTCTTTGCTTCTTCTTCCGCAGCCTCGCGCTCTTCCTTTGCTTTCTTTGCCTCTGCAACCTGATTAGAAGCCCACACGGTCATTGCATCCGGTATCGTGCTTTCTACCATCGTCTTCAATTCCTCATCGGAGGAAATGGCCGCTTCGTACTTCTGCTGAACTTCCGCCTGAAGCGCAACGACGTCAGCCTGCTGATTAAACGATTCAATAAAGGAAGAAACAGTTTCATCCTGAGCAAACACTTCGATAAAAGAAGAAACAGTTTCATCTTCATTCATTTTGGAATTGAACTGTCCGTAGAGGTTATCTATATAGTAAGAACCGTCCTCTTTCTTTCTTACATAAAAGGTTTCCAGTCCCGGCGCAGTCGTCTTTATATTTTTAAATTTAATTTCCAGATAAACGGAAACGATATAGGAATTTTCCTCCAGACCTTTTTTTGTATAGCAGGATATGTTTTTATACTGTCCTACGTATTCGCTGAATGCCGACACATAACTTTTCTCCGCATCCGACATAGGCTCAGCCAGCTTCGCCAGCTTTTTCGTCTTTCCTTTGGCATATGCCTTATAATACTGCTGAATCAGATCATTGATTTCCGGATATACGTCTTTTTCAAATTCTTCCGGAACCTGCGACTCCGTCTGCACTGACACAATTTCCGTCTCCGGCACAACATTCTCCGGCGTCCCGCCGCCCATAAATTTTACGAGAACAATAACCAGAACAATAAAAAGGCCCGCAACCGCAATATAAAGCACATTCTTTTTACAAAAATCAACTGCCTTTGCAAAACCTCCCAATGTTTCCTCTCTATCTGTATGGTTCATATTATTTACATCATTTGTCTGATTACTCATCTTTTTTCCTCCTAATCTTTGGCACGCACAAGCCAATCTGCTATTTATCTGAAATCTGTATTTTTCACTTTTGCATTGTAAAACAATAAAATTAGAAACAACGTACATTTTTTAGGATAACAAACCAGGCCTCAAAAGTCAACCCGAAATGAAACAAAATGAAAAAAAGAATAGGTTGACATTTTCCAACCCATGTATTATGATAAATCTGTTCTGCAACCGTAGTCTAACGGATAGAACACAGGACTCCGACTCCTGCAATGTGGGTTCGATTCCCGCCGGTTGCATCTGAAAGGCTATGGAATTGCTTAATTCTATAGCCTTTTTTATACAAAAACAAAAATTTTTTTGGACTACTATTATTTTTACAGACAGGAGATGTGATTATGAGTTTTTCTTATTTACGGGAACTTCCAAAACCCTCTGAAATCAAAAGTCAGTATCCGCTTCCGAAAAAGCTTGCCAATTTAAAGACCGAACAGGATCGCATGATTTCAGACGTTATCACCGGAAAGGATTCCCGGTTTTTAGTCATTATCGGCCCGTGTTCCGCCGATAATGAGGACGCCGTTTTAGACTACGTAAGCAGACTGGCGCCTGTTGCTGAAAAAGTAAAAGAACGGCTGATTATTATCCCAAGAGTGTATACCAACAAGCCGCGCACCACGGGCGAAGGCTACAAAGGCATCGCTTCCCAGCCCGATCCGGAAAAACAGCCGGATTTGGTTGCCGGCCTGATTGCTATGCGAAACATGCATATCCATGCCGTTGAAGCAAGCGGCTTAACCTGCGCGGATGAAATGCTTTACCCGGAAAACTGGGGCTATGTGGAAGATCTTCTTTCTTATGTCGCCATCGGCGCGCGCTCCGTAGAAGATCAGCACCATCGCTTAACCGTCAGCGGTTTTGACGTAGCTTCCGGCATGAAAAATCCCACCAGCGGCGATTTTACCGTTATGTTAAATTCCGTATACGCCGCACAGCATCCGCATCAGTTCGTATTCCGCGGACACGAAGTAAAAACGACCGGAAATCCACTGACCCATGTTGTTTTGCGCGGAGCCGTTTCCAAACACGGGAACAGTGTGCAGAATTATCATTATGAAGATATTATGCGTCTGATTGAAAAATATAATCAGATGGATTTATTAAATCCTGCCGCAATCATCGACGCAAATCACTCCAATTCCGGAAAGAAGTACAAAGAACAAATCCGAATTGTAAAAGAAATTATGCACAACAGAAACATATCTCCGGAAATCCACAGCATGATTAAGGGCGTCATGATTGAAAGCTACATAGAAGAAGGCGCTCAGAAAGTCTGCGAGCATGTATACGGAAAATCCATTACCGATCCCTGCTTAGGC
>CATOKN010000063.1 GCA_951800425.1 uncultured Lachnospiraceae bacterium | reverse complement strand
CATATGGATTAACCCAGGAAGAAATTTCGGCAATCAATCAGGCAATCGAAGCGGCAAATGAGACGCTTGCTTCTTCAACTGCGTCGGCAACAGACATTGAGGCGGCAATCGCGGCTCTGAGCCAGTTGAGAAACAATACCGTTTCCGGTAAAAAAGCAGAACTGCAGCAATTGATTACACGCTATGAAGCAGTAGATACCGGAAAATATACGGAAGATTCTGTCAGGATTTTTAAGAATGCGCTGGAAGATGCAAAGCTGGCAGTTGCAAAAGAACAGGTAAGTTCTTTCGATATTAATAATGCGCTGCTTGTTCTGGAACAGGCATATGCGGAGCTTGCAGAACGCGTAGACGGACCTTCGGATGAAGTGATTTCCGCAAGAAAGGAATTGGGCCAGGCGCTCACATCTGCAGCGGCAATCAAAAACGCGGGACAGAAAAATTATACGGATGATAGCTGGAAAGCATTTTTGAACGCGTACAGCGAGGCGGAGAAGTTAAAAGATTCCATTAATACGGATGCGATGGCCAAAGCGAAAAAAGCATTGATTGACGCGCAGAATGGCCTGAAAGAAAAAGCGACAACACCGCCGGCCGGAGACAAACAGCCTGTAGTATTAAAGAATAACGATCCAATTACAGATGCAAGCGGAAGCTATAAAGTAAAGAGCGCGTCGGCAAAGACGGCTATACTTGTAAAAGGCAAATCTGCAGCGAAAGTAAAAATACCTGCAACAGTCAAAGGTTCTGACGGAAATTCTTATAAAGTAGTTGAAATAGCAAAGGGTGCGTTTAAAGGCAATCAAAAGAACATTGAAATCGGAAAAAATATAACAAAGATTGCAAAATCCGCATTTAATTGTAAGAAGCTGAATTCCGTTACCTTTAAAGGCAAGAAACTGCCAAGCATGAAAGGAGCGTTTAAGAAGACGTCCAAATCCGTTACAGTAAAAGTTGACAAGAAGTTAAAGAAAACGGCAAAAGTGAAGAAAAAGACATTAAGCGCATTAAAGAAAGCCGGCATTAAGAAAGCAAAACTGAAATAGGAAGAGGACAGAAAGAATAAGAATAAACGCGGTGAAGAAAGCGGGTCTGATGGAACAGTAAAAATATCAGACAGAAGCATAAAGCCGCCGCGCCTGGGATTGAAAATGAACGGGCGCGGCGGCTTTTTCAGAAAACATAAACTGGACAATAAGCAGAAATACAGATGTCGAAAAAGAAAGAAAAGAGTTTCAAATCGTCTTTGCTGTTAAAATAAGGTTCTTAATTTGCATTATAATGAGAATGAACAATAAAATGTGGATTTGTCCTGCTTAATTTGGCGATTTTTCAGGTTCATCTATAAGATTATGTAAAAAACATAGAATTAATTTTACAAAACATAAAAAGCAAATTCTATGTTTTGGAAAAAATGACTACAACATAAATTGCAAAAGTGAAAATTTCCAGAAATTACAGGCGGTATTCCCTGCATATTTTTTTAAAATAGACTTGACGAAAGGTAAAAAAGGTAGTAAGCTACATATACTTTATATGATTTCGTTGCTGGCTCAAAAATATTTTTTGAGTCAGTTTTACGGAAAAGTAAAAATTACATATAAAAAAATGAGGAGGAAAAACAATGAAACTAAGAAAAGCCTTAGTGGCAAAAGTACTCGCAGTAGCAGTAGCAGTAACTTCTGTATTGCCAATGGGTACGATGACCGCAAGCGCTGCGCCTACGGTTAAGGTAAACAGAGATGAAGTAAAGTGGATGTATTCCGATAGCAATGGCAATTTTACTATGACGCAAAGCAACTGGATTAATTCCAAGACAGGAAAAGCTTTTGATATGTTCGGCGAGAGCTTATTGCTTGGCAAGGATGCTGAATTGTCCTGGCGATTTAAGGCCTTGTCAACAGATGGTTCCGGACATGGTGATTTGTCAGAATCAGGCGCTGCTACGACAGTTTTTGCAAGTGGTCTTGACATTAAATCCAAAGGTGTGCGTCGTATCATGCAGTTTGATATGACAAGATTGGATAACGTATCTCCAAGTCAGTGGGGTATTATGCTGAAATATGTGGATGCTACTCACTGGGTATATTTGGGGCATAACGGGGACAACTGGTATGTAGAATGGAAAAATGGCAACAGCGGAGGGTATACTAATACTGAGGGCTTTGGTAATACTAACTATACAGATGCAGATGGTCAGGCTCATACTACATGGAGTCCAGAATTTAAAGACGTGGATGTACCTCAGAACAAGAATCTTCGTATCAAATTAACGTACGAGAATTCGAAAGAAATTACAGTTAGAATAGTTGAGCTTGAAAAGCAAACAAGCGGAGAAGGCAATGTAATTTATGTAGAAAAGGAAAACACGGCAAAAGAGGATACGTTGAGTTTTAAGGCTTTTCCTGATGTAAGAGAATATGCTGATCAGGAAGAAAAGTCGATTCATTTTGGATTCGTTGGTGACAAACGTAATGGCGGCCCTGTAACGATTAACTTTAAGAATGTAAAAAAAGGAGCATTAGAGCAGAATAGTGATACATGGGTAGAAAACCTTGCGAATGTGTCGTTTACAGATTGCGGATGGAGTTCTCCAAAGGCCACTATGGAACAAGTAGAGAAAGAAATTATGGTTGAGCAAAGACTGGGCGATGGCGTTACCTATGCATCCATTGGAGATCCGGATTACGATTCGAAGAAAGCTCCAAATGCGACAATCTACAATAAGCAGGTAACAGACTTCTCAGAAGGAACTATTTCAGCTGATTTGCGTCCGTATACTGTAGGAGCTGACAAAGAGTTTTATGTTGGATTGATCAATCCTGATGCAAGTGCAAAAGATGCGATAAAGAGCTTTAATGTTGGTATTAAGGGAACTTCGTGGGGATATGAGGTTGATGGCACATGGCATGAGATTGCTGCCGCAGGTGATGCTACAGCTAAAGAAGCAGAAGCAACCGATAAAGAGCCGGACGCAAGTGCAAAAGATCCGCTTCCTGCAATTAAAGATAAGACAGATTATACGTTAAGCATAACGGTTGATGAAGATGGAAATGTCACAGCAAATGTAACAACGGGTAAAGGTACAAAAGACGCCAAGACAGTAGCTTTGATTGGCGCTGAAGATAAGGTAAATGTAAAAGGTCTTTCCGGAAGCGTTTCTTTGACTGCAAAGAATGAAGTGCTTCGTGTAAAACATGTAACATGCAATCAGGTTGGATATGAAAAGACTCCGCTTGAAGAAGCTTATGATGAAATCGTAGCGGCAAATGCACACAACGAGTTTTATACGGATGTATGGGCGGCATTCAGCGCTACGCCGTCATCACCGGGACAGCCAATCGGCGCGTTAGCCGAAGCATGGAATGCGCTGAATGGAACGCATAAGGATGCTGTTTTAAGCACAACGCCTCAGAGCGGAGATGCTTGGGCAATTTATGATGAATTCTTCGATGAGGATGCGGCAGCAGCGCTTCAGACAGAATTTGCAAAGATTAATGTTGCTGCAAACAAAGTTGCAACGGGCAAAGCGTCTCTTGAAGAAGCATTTAATGCGGCAATTACTCCTGGAGATCCGGATGCTGCAAAATGGTATACGGAGGCAAGCCTTACAACATACACGGCTGCATGGAATGCGGTAAACGCTTTCCTTGAAACTCTTGTACTTGATGATAATTTCAAGGGAATAACAAAAAAAGCAGTAGAAGATAAAATAACAGAATTTGAAACGGCGCTGAACGGTTTGGATCCGAAAAAAGCGGATGGAGAGTATATCACAGCTAATTTAACGCCTGCATTAGAGACAGCATTGACGGACATTGATATGGAAGATGAAGACGGCAATGCAAAATATTATAACAACTGGGCAGAGTTTAAGGCTGCAGTAGAAGCTGCACAGGCATTAATAGATGCGGAAAATATAACGATTGAAGCAGTAGACAGAGCAATTGACGAATTAAATGCAGCAAAAGCAAATTTGACGCTTAAGACAGTTACTTCTACGTCAGAATATACCTCTCAGATTGAGGAAATGACAGGCGAAACGATTACGGAAGAATTCTACAAAGGCGATTTTGCCGCTTATACGGCAGCATTAGAAGCTGCAAGAGGAATTCAGACAGGTGATTCAATTAAATCTGCAGATGAGAAAATTAACGCATTGAAAGCAGCATTTGCAGGACTGTCACTGAAAACACTTGCAGACGATGCAGCAGCAGCGAATGAGCTGAAGAGCCAGGTAAATGCTATTAAGGCAGAAGTTGCTGGAAAGAAATATGTAAAGAATGACAAGTGGACAGAGTATGAAGCAGCATTGAAAGCAGTAGAAGCTCTTCTTGCAAACGCAGACAGCACGAAACTTGACGTAGTGAATGCGGTAAAAGCTCTGAAAGAGGCAAAAGAAGCATTAACAGTTGACACTTCAGGCGATAACAACAACAATAACAATAACAACAATAATAACAACAATAACAATAATACAGGTGGTACGCCAGTTGTGAAAGATCCGGCTCCGGGTACGGCTTACACAGATGCAGCTACCGGAATGAAATATAAGGTAGGGGCGAACCAGACAGTTGAATTGACAGAAGGCAATAAGAAGAGCAAAAAAGTTACGGTTAATACGGTTATTATCCAGGGTAAAACCTATAAAGTAACTTCTATCGCTAAAAATGCATTTAAGAAATCAAATATGACGACGCTTACAATTGGCGATAACGTAACGACTATTCAGGGAAATGCTTTTTCGAACTGCTCGAAACTGACGACAATTACAATTGGCAAGAATGTGAAGAGCATCAAAGCAAATGCATTTGCAAAATGTAAGAAGATTAAGACGGTTACCTTTAAGGGAACAAAGAAGCTTCCGACTATCAAAAATGCGTTTAAGGGAGCAAATACGAAGCCGAAAACAATCAAAGTAAAGAAAGCGTTAATCAAAAAATCCAGCCAGAAGAAGAAAGTATTAAAGCAGCTCAAAGCAGCAGGATTTAAAAAGATTACAACTAAGAATATCAAAGGCGTAAAATAAGAAACGGTTTTATAGATACCGCCGCATAAGGAATTTATGCGGCGGTATCTTTCTTTGTTTTATAAAGTTTTTCTTAATTTGAAAAAACAGATTGAGCGTCGTTCGAAAAACAGATATAATAATAAGAAATTGCAAAGAAGCGACAGAAAAACAGATGTAAGGAATGCTATTCATGAATGAAACAGAGAGTAAGGAACAGGCAGAATACGAAAGAAGAAGAGCGGCAAGACGGGCTGCGCGGGCGAAGCGGCGAAAACGGGAAATGAGGATTCGGACGGCTCTGATTTTATTTGGCGTTGCCGTTGTGATGATAACAGGCTGGCAGGCGTTTCGTTTTTTCAGGGGAAAGAAAGCAAAACCGGTTGCAAAAGAAGTTCCCGTAGTCAGAAAAATCATTGCAGAACCGCCGGAATATGACGTTCAGCTTTTGACGGTCAATGAATATTCCAGGCCAGGCAGCGTTTTGGAACGGGTAAGAGGCGTTGTCGTGCATTATACGGCCAATCCTGGTACGACGGCGCAGCAGAACAGAGATTATTTTGAGGGACTGGGCCAGTCGGGGGAGACGTACGCCAGCAGCCATTTTGTAATTGGAATAGAGGGAGAGCTGATTCAGTGTATTCCCTGTCAGGAAATTGCATATGCTTCCAATGACAGGAATGAAGATACGATTGCGATTGAATGCTGCATTTCTGACGAGACGGGAAAATTTTCCGAAGCTACATATAACACGCTGATTCATTTGGCGGCCTGGCTGATGGGAAGATATGATTTGGAAATTGACGATATTATTCGCCATTATGATATTACGCAGAAAGCCTGTCCCAAATATTACGTGGAATATCCGTCAAAATGGGAAGAATTGAAAAAAGATATTCGTGAGTATATAGACGCGTATGGAATTGTGGAAGATTCGACCACGGACGCAGAAACATAAGGAAAGATAGAAGGAGGGAGAAATCGTATGCTTAGAATTGTCGTTGATTCAGGAAGCAGCATCAAACAGGAGGAAAAGGAATTATATCAGGCGGAGATTTTGCCAATTCAGGTGGAGCTTTCCGGAGAGTCTTATCTGGACGGAGTAAATCTGGATGTCGATGCGTTTTATGAAAAACTTGCCGCATCCAATGATTTTCCAAAGACGTCGCTTCCCTCGCTTGAGGAAGCGAAAGAATTGGTGGAAAGCTATACGACAAAAGGAGACGAGGTTTTGGTGATTACGATTTCTTCAGAGATTTCAGGAACGTATCAGGCGCTTCGCATGCTTTTTGAGGAAAATCCCAAAGTCGCTGTATTTGATTCCAGGCTGGCAGTCGGAGGAGTTCGTTTTCTTGTAGAGGAAGCCAGAAAATATGAAACAGAGTCTCTCGCCGTCATTCAGGAAAAATTAAACAGCCTGATTCCCAGGATTGTCATTGCCGCCGTTCCGGAAAAGCTGGATTATCTTCTGGCCGGAGGACGGCTTTCCAGGACAGAGTGGATGGTGGGAAGCCTTTTGTCCATTAAGCCCGTCATCGGGTTTGGAAATGGAAAAGTAGAAGTTCTGACGAAAAAGCGGGGACTGAAGCAGAGCATGCAGTACATTGTGGATCTTTTGGAAGCGGAGTGCGATCCGTCTTATGGCGTCATTGCCTCATATACGCATCAGAGGAAAAATCTGGATGCGCTGATTGCCATGACGGATGAAAAATTTCAAAAGCAGATTAAGGCAAACGATAACCTGACGCCCTCCATTGCCTGTCATTGGGGACCAAATGCTTTCGGATATATTTTTGTAAAAAAGAATTCATAGAGACGGAATTTTATACAGACAAAAGGGGATTTTTATGATAGAAAAATATTTTGCACAAATCATGCAGGGGGAAAATGAACGGGCGGCATTGAGCGGTCTGCGGGTAGAAATAAAAGATGAAAACATATTCGAAACAGTAAAAAAGAGAATTGGCGACGGCGGGTCTTTGGTTTTGCTTTTGTCCTCTTTGGATGCAAAAGTGCGTAAAAACGCGGCGGCGCTGCTTGGCGATTTGGAAATCAAAGAAGCGGCGCAAGCTTTATACGATGCGTGGAAGAAAGAAGAAAAGCTTTTTATCCGCGGTACAATGCTAAAGGCGTTGGGGCAGACAAATCCATATCCTTATCTCTCAGAATTGAAAGAATATTATGAGGATCTGTGCCGCAGAGAGGTTTCCAGTGAAGAGAAAAAGCATGTGCGGGAAGAATTGCACGCGCTGGAAGAGATTTTGCGTCAGGAGGGAGAAGAAGTCCGGCATACGTTTATCGGATGGGATCAAAGGCATAAAATTCTTCTGACCGCAAATCCCAAATATGCGTTTGTCACGGCAGAACAATTTTCGGCATTCCGCAAAAAAACGACGTCTCTTGGAGTTTTGGCTATTGTGGACAATTTAAGGGAGATTGCGAAAATCCGCACGTACCGGGAGCTGCTGTTTCCCATTCGTCTGGAGCGTCCGGTGTCGCTGTACGACGGTCCCGAAGCGTTTGGCGAAGCGCTCGCAGATTCAAAGCTGATTTTTTTCCTGGAACGCTGCCACAGGGAGCCGGCTCCATTTTATTTTCGAATTGATATAAAAGGAGGACTTTCTTTAGAGGAGCGGAGCCGTTATACGAAACGGGCGGCGGCTGTAATTGAAGAAAAGAGCGAAAGAAAGCTGATCAATGCTCCAAAGGATTATGAGTTTGAAGTCCGGTTGATTTTGGATGCGGAAAGCGGCATTCACGTTTTTTTGAAAATGTTTACGTTTTCGATGGATCGCTTTGCTTATCGAAAAGCGTCGATTGCGACGTCGATGCATCCGTCGCTGGCCGCGATGCTTTTTGAACTTGCAAGACCGTATCTGAAAGAAAAAGCGCAGATTTTAGATCCTTGCTGCGGCGCGGGGACAATGCTGGTGGAACGTCATAAGGCTTTGCCGGCCAGGGAAATCTATGGAATCGACATATTTGGCGAAGCGGTTGCAAAGGCCAGAGTAAATACGGAAGCAGCCGGAATGCGCGTGAATTTTATCCTGAAAGACTATATGGAATTTAGGCATGATTATTTGTTTGACGAAATCATATCCAATTTGCCGATGCGCGGAAAGCGGTCGAAAGAAGAGCATGATTTGTTTTACCGGGAATTTTTTGATCAGTCGGAGCAGTTGCTCTCTTCCGACGGGATTATGATTTTGTATACCAATGATGTTCATTGCAGCATTGATGCAGGGGAAAACTCATTTGGGTTTTTGAACCTGAAAGAATGGAAAAATTGGGCGGAACAGATGAGTAAGTATGTGACTTTGGT